>JANNYX010000407.1:0-4801 GCA_031410295.1 Rhodoferax sp. | reverse complement strand
GCGCACCTGACCACCGAGCTTTTCAAACAGACCATTGGCGCCGACATGGTCCATGTGCCCTACAAAGGCACGGCACCGGCCTTGCAGGACTTGATGGGCGGCAGCATCCAGATTCTGGTGGATGTGCCCAGCACGTTGATGCCGCATGTGCGCGGCGGCAAGATCAAGGCGCTGGGCATGTTCTCCGACAAACGCCTGGCCAGCGCGCCCGAGGTGCCGACCATCTCTGAAGGTGGCGGGCCGAAGCTCGAGTCGTCCACCTGGGTGTTGTTCCTCGCGCCCGCCGCTCTGCCGCGCGACATCGTCAACCGCATGGCCACAGAAGTCGCCCGGGCGGTGAACTCGCCGGAAATCAAGACCAAATTTGAAGCGCTGGGCATCGTGCCGGTGGGCAATTCGCCCGAGCTGGCGGCGCGTTTTCTAGACGATGAAATCGGCAAATGGGCCAAGGTGATTGGCACGGCGGGTGTGAAGGCTGAATGACGACGGCGAAAAAAGAAAAAAAGGGCGACGACTCAGCCCGCTTGACGCGCGACGACTGGCTGGACGCTGCCTTCAATGCGGTCGTCGAAGGCGGGTTTGACGCCGCACGGGTGCTGGTTCTGGCCGACACGCTGGGCGTGACACGCGGCAGCTTTTATTGGCACTTTTCTGACCATGCTGATTTGATTTCGTCTTTGCAGGAGCGTTGGCGCCAGCGTGAACTGGCCGCTGAAGCGTCGCAACGCATTGCCCCATTGGCCGATCCAAAAGCCGACCTTGACCGATTGCTGGAAGCCGCACTCACGCATGCTGGCACCGACCTGAAGAACACCCGTTTTGAACTTGCGTTGCGTGGCAAAGGCCGCCGGGATGTGACCGTGGCGAAGATGCTCGAAGAAATCGACCAGGCGCGAGTGAAGTTGTTTGAAGCGAAGTTTCTGCGGCTTACCGGAGACAAAAACCAGGCGCGGGATTTGTCGACCCTTTTTTACCTGGCCGTGGTCGGGAGCCACCAGGCCCTGGCCCGGCCGAAAAACTCGCCGCAGTTCAAGGAATACCTGCGCGGAATTGTCTCAACCTATCTGATTCACCGGCAAGGGCCGGCGGCCACGGCAAAGGTCAAGTCGAAATAAGGCACCGGGCTGGCGGCGTTGGCACAACTCAGGCACATCTCAGACACCTCTCAGACACCTCTCAGACAGTAGCGCCCGCCGGTTTGTACGCATGCGCATTGTCTTTGAGCCACTGGCGCGACAACTCGGCCTCCTGCTGGCCGGGGTGGAAAGTGGGCGACAAATAGGCATGCCACAGCGGGTAGTTGCCGCGGATCATGCCGTCTTTGGCAAACAACAGGCGCCAGCCACTTTGCCAGGTGCGCCATTTGAAAAAAGCTTTGTCTTGCCAGACATTGATGAGCGTCTGGCGCGTGACGTCGCTTAAAAACATGACGCTGATGTATTTGAAGATGCGCACGCGCCAGCGGTGGTCGCCACTGGCGGCGGTGTAGACATCAAATGCGGTGCTGCGGTGCTCGGATTCTTCGGCAGCGTGCCACATCCAGAGTGTTTTGAGGCGCGGCTCGGCGCCTTCAAACACCTCGGGGTGGCGCATGATCCAGTGGGCAAAAACCGAAGTGAAATGTTCGGTGGCAGCGGTGGCGGCCAGGTGCACACGGAAGTCGCGGTGGCTGTTGTCGGCAAAACGTTTCGCCCCCTGGCGCTCGATCCAGTTGTCAAAGCCCTGCTTTTCCAGGTGGGCGTTGAACAGCGTGTGGATACGCCGGTGGGTGGCTTCCTGGCCGATGAAGCCGGCCGCTTCGACCGCGAAGATGTCGCGCTGGTCTTGCGGCAACTCCTTCAGGCCATTGCGAACCGAGTCGATGAAATACTGTTCGCCGACAACGAAACTCATCGACAGCGCGTTGAAAAACGCCGTGCGAAAGGCGTCGCCGCCGTTCCAGCGCCGCTCAAAAGGTGTTTCCAGGTCCACCAGCAGGCGGCGCACAACGAGATCGGTCATAAGAAAGTTCCAGGTGCAGGGCAATATAAAAACATACACAAGTGTATGGTGCGGGAGTGGTTAATGTACCGCAGGTTTTGGTTAAGTCAAGTTGACGCGCCAGCCGGTTAAAGTCGCCCCATGGCCTCCAGCTTGCTTGCCCTGATAGACGATATTGCGACGATTCTTGACGACGTCGCGCTGTTGACCAAAGTCGCCGCCAAAAAAACCGCGGGCGTGCTGGGCGACGACCTCGCGCTCAACGCCCAGCAGGTCTCGGGCGTGAAGGCCGAACGCGAGTTGCCGGTGGTGTGGGCGGTGTGCAAAGGCTCGTTCATCAACAAGGCGATTCTGGTGCCGTCTGCCTTGTTGATCAGCGCGTTTGCGCCCTGGGCGGTCACGCCGCTTTTGATGGTGGGCGGCGCCTACCTGTGTTACGAAGGTTTTGAAAAACTGGTTCACAAGTACCTGCACAGCCCGGCGCAAGATGAGGCGCGCCACGAAGAGCTGGCAAACGCGCTGGCCAACCCGGCGGTGGACCTGGTGGCGCTGGAGAAGGACAAGATCAAGGGGGCGGTGCGCACCGATTTCATCCTCTCGGCGGAGATCATCGCCATCACGCTGGGCACAGTGCAGTCGAGCGAATTCATGGTGCAGGTGGCCGTGCTCGGGGGCATTGCGCTGCTGATGACGGTGGGCGTGTATGGCCTGGTGGCGGGCATCGTCAAACTCGATGACGCCGGCCTGCACCTGAGCTTGCTGGGTGGCAATGGTGGTTTGCAGCCCTTCAAACGCCGCCTCGGGCGCGGCATTTTGAAGCTGGCGCCGTGGCTGATGAAGGGCCTTTCTGTGGCCGGCACCGCCGCCATGTTTCTGGTCGGCGGGGGCATCTTGACGCACGGCTGGCCGGCTTTGGACCATCAAATCGAGCGCCTGGTGGAACAACTGACGGATAGTGCAGGGTCGGGCGCTGGGCTGATGCAAACGCTGGCCAGCACGGCACTTGACGGCATGGTGGGAATTCTCGCGGGCGCCTTGGTACTTGCGTTTCTCGTTTTTCCGAAAAAGTTATTTAATAAACACGTCAAGATTTGAACGCAACTAAGGCCGTCTAATAATAACATTTGTTTGCTATATATAATATATCTATTATGATTAATAAATATATAATACACTCATAAAAATCTATAATAACAAACATAAATCAGGAGCAAAACATCTCATAGAGTCAAGCCCGCTTAACGGTGAACCTTTAGATGAACACGGTCACCCAAGTGCCGCCAAAGGAGCTTCTGCCGCTCAGGCCCCTAGGGCAAGTGTGGCAAGTACCGGGTCTCAAATTCTTCATGAGGCAGGGCCTTGCTGATTAAAAACCCCTGCATTTCGTCACACCCCAACAAACGCAGAAGGCGGGCCTGTTCCTCGGTTTCAACACCTTCTGCCACCACTTTGAGCTTGAGCGCATGGGCCAGGTTAACGATGGTCGAGACCATCGCCAGACCCTGTGGCCCAGACACCATGTCGGCCACGAACGAGCGGTCCACCTTGAGAGTGTCCAGAGGCAGTTTGGCCAGGTAGCTCAGAGACGAGAACCCGGTGCCGAAGTCATCAAGGGCAACGGTCACGCCAAGGTCGCGGATGGCTTGCAGGCTGGCAATGCTGTGATTGACATCGGCCATGAGAACGCTTTCGGTAATTTCAATTTCCAGCGCACTGGCGGCGGCGCTGTCTGACCTGACCACCCGGCTGATTTCGTCGATAAAACCGCGATGGCGCAGCTGCAGCTGCGATACGTTGACGGCAATGCGCACTGCTTTGAGGTTGGAGGCCCGCGAACTCATGTAGTCTCTGAGGGCCTGGCGCAGGGCCCAACGCCCCACATCGTGAATCAAACCGGATTCCTCCAGAACCGGAATGAAGTGCCCCGGTGCAATCAAGCCGCTATTGGGCTGGTTCCATCGCAGCAGGGCTTCCGCACTGGTCACGATGCCGCTCTCCAGGTTGATCTTGGGTTGGTAGTGCAGCACGAATTGGTTGTTGTCCAGCGCTTGGCGCAATTCGCTTTCAAGACTGACTTTGCCAGACATGCGGCTGGTCATGGAGTTGGTGTAGAAGAGGTAACGGTCGCCGCGCACTTTGGCTTTTTTAAGGGCGGCTTCGGCTTTTTTATACAGGTTGTCGGCGCTGGCGCCATCCGCAGGGAAAATGGCGGCGCCCGCTTTGATGGAGATCCGGTACACCCCGTCATTGAGGCGAAACGGGTGGTTTGAGAAGTTTTCAAGTTGCCCTTCGAGCAGCGCTTGCAGGTCATCCGTGTCGCGCGCCACCGGCCGCACGATGGCGAATTGGTCCGCGCCGATCCGCGCGACCAGGTTGCTGTCGCCCACGGTGTGGGTGATCCACTGCCCAATCTGCCGCAACAGCGCGTCGCCTGCGTCCTGCCCCAGGCTGTCGTTGATGTTTTTGAAACGCTCCACGTCCACCAGGTACAGGACCAGGTGGTGACCGGCGTTGGCGGCGCTGTGCAGGTATTGGGTGACCCGGTCCAGAAACAGCGTCTGGTTGGCAAGCCCTGTGAGAACGTCGTAACAGGCCAGGTAAGCCAGGCGGTCGCGCTGGCCGATGTGATCGACTGCGAAAGCGATGTCACGGGTCAAACTCAGCAGCAGCTTGAGCTCCTCGTCACGGAAGAAATTCACCTCCGTGGAATACAGGGCCAACACGCCCACCGCCTCATCGCCGACGATCAGCGGCAACATGGCCAAGGCCCGGATTCCGGCATCGAGGTGTCGCTTGGCGTAGATCGCGGCCGGATCGGTGG
>JANNYX010000406.1:0-7838 GCA_031410295.1 Rhodoferax sp. | reverse complement strand
CCCGCCTGCTGGTGTACCAAGCAGCCTGGAACGCCGATTTGGGACGCGACATAAAGGTGGATGCGTCCATCGCCAAGGTATTTGGCACCGAGACGGCAGGACGCGTAGTGGACCGCTGCATCCAGATCTTTGGCGGCATGGGCGTGGCCCAGGAATTGCCGCTTGAGCGCTGGTACCGCGAGATGCGCATCAAGCGGATCGGAGAGGGTCCATCCGAGGTACACCGGATGGTCATCGCGCGAGACCTGCTCGGCGGCAAACGCGCGGGAGCCTAAGCATGGCCATTGACGTCAGTGTTTCAGCCGAGGGCATAGCCCTCATCACCATCAACCGGCCAGAGCGGCTCAACGCCATGGATGCGGAACACTACAAGGCGCTCTCCGCTGCCTGGTGCACAGTGCGCGATGACCCGGCGATCAGGGTGGCGATCGTCACCGGCGCGGGTGAGCGTTCCTTCACGACGGGCGCAGATATCAAGAGTTTCATCACGGCGCCTTCCGGATTGTCCGACATGTGGCTGACCCAGCGCGACCAATTGCTCAACCGTGGTCTTGAGGTGTGGAAACCCATCGTGGCTGCCGTCAACGGCTATTGCCTGGGCGGCGGCATGACCCTGATGATGGCAACTGACATTCGCATCGCTGTGCCGCACGCCACCTTCAGTCTGGCTGAGGTCAAGCGCGGCATTATTGCCGGCAATGGCGGCACCCAAAGAGTGCTGGATCAATTGCCCTATGCCATAGCCATGGAGATGTTGCTCACTGGCGATGGCATTGACGCAATCGCAGCGGAGCGTTGGGGCTTGATCAACAAAGTCGTGGCCAAAGAAGATCTGCTGGACACTGCTTTCAAATATGCGCGGCGCATCGCTGCCAATGCGCCATTGGCGGTTCAGGCGGCGAAAGAACTTGCCATCCGGAGCCGCGATACAGACTTGACAACCGGCCTGCGCATGGAGTCCGTAATCAATCGGATGTTGCAATTCACCGAAGATGCAAAAGAAGGCCCGGCGGCTTTCGCGGAGAAACGCGCGCCTGAATTCAAGGGGAAATGATTCATGGCTGCGAAATATCCGCTCGAAGGCGTTACGGTTATCGACCTGGGTCAGATTTATAACGGCCCCTATTGCACGTTCATGATGGCGATGGCCGGCGCCAGGATCATCAAGATTGAGGCCAAGGGGGGTGAACACCTGCGTCGGCGAGGGGTGGTCGGGGGGGCCGCGCTGCCGTTCGCCATGCTTAATTCGAACAAGACTTTTGCAACGCTGAACCTCAAGTCACCGCGCGGCGTCGAACTTCTCAAAAAAATGGTGAGAAAAGGTGACGTACTGGTGGAAAATTTTGCACCCGGCGCCATGGATCGCCTGGGTCTTGGGTACAGCACTTTGCGTGAAGTCAATCCGCAATTGATTTACGGTGCCGGCTCCGGTTATGGGCGTTCGGGACCGAACAAGGACTACCCGGCAATGGACCTGACGGTGCAGGCCATGGCGGGCATCATGAGTGTGACAGGCTACCCTGACCGGCCGCCCGTGAAGGCCGGCCCGGCCCTGTGTGATTTTTTTGGTGGTGTGCACCTTTACGGCGCCATCATGACTGCGCTTTACGAGCGGGAAAAGACGGGCGTCGGAAGGCTCGTCGAGGTCTCGATGCAGGAAGCCGTTTACGCTTCGCTTAGCTCCAACTTGGGACTGCATTATGGTTCGGGCAATACCGTTCCAGCCCGTACTGGCAATCGCCATGGCGGGATGGCCGAAGCGCCGTACAACGTTTACCCGACAATTGACGGTTACATCGCGATTATTTGTGTTGGCGAGTCGCATTTTCAGTCGCTGCTCAAGGCCATGAACCGTGAAGACCTGCAAAAGGACCCGCGTTATGCCGACCTGAAAAGCCGGGTCGAGCATATGGACGAGATTGACGACCTGGTCAGTGGTTTTTCCTCACGCTTCGCCAAGAAAGAGCTGTTTGACCTGCTCATGCACCATCGCGTTCCGTGCGCGCCGGTACGTGACCTCGACGAAGTGGTGAACGACGCACACATGCATTCCCGCCGTGCGCTTGAGTGGGTGGAACACCCGATGTACGGACGCGTTTGCCTGCCAAATTCGCCGCTGCGTTTTGACGGTGTTGAACCGATGGCAATCATACCCAGCGGAGAATTGGGTCGCGACAACCGTGAAGTTTATGGCGACTGGCTTGGCCTTGGCGAAGCAGAGTTGTCCCAACTCGAGAAAGACGGGGTGATCTGATGCGTGGAAAAACAGTCATTGCCGGGATAGGCAATACGGTGTTTGGCAAATTGCCGGGACGCAGCACGCTGTCGATGAATGTGGAGGCGATTCGCAAGGCGCTGGCCGATGCGGGCATTGACAAGGGTTTGGTCGATGGTCTGTTTGTCAAGTTTCCGACGTCCAAATTCGAGATGATGTACGGCCAGAAGCTGGCCGAGACAATTGGCATCGTGCCGCGCATTGGCGGCGTATGGGACCAGGGCGGTGCCAGCAACATCAGCATGATTGGTTACGCCGCGATGGCGATTGAAGCCGGGCAGTGCGACATTGCCCTTGTCTGTCTGGCTGACAACCCGGCCACCGGCTCACGCCAGGCTTATGAGAAGGCCTGGGGTGATGACGGTGTTTATGGCTGGTTTGGCACCCCGGCCGGCTACGCAATGGTTGCGCGCCGGCATATGGGCGAATTTGGAACGACCAGCGACCAGCTCGGTGCCATTGCCGTCGCTTGCCGCAAACACGGCGCTGCCAACCCCAACGCGCAATTGCGCAAGCCGCTGACCCTGGACCAGTACCGCGAGTCGCGGCTTATTGCCGCACCCCTGCGCCGTGACGATTGCTGTCTGGTCTCAGATGGTGGTGCGGCCGTAATCGTGATGAGCGCGCACAGAGCCAAAGAATTGGGAGTTGCCAAACCCGTGCCCGTGCTGGGTTTTGGCCAAGGCCAGACATCTTGGGAAGTTGCTTTGCGTGCGGACTTGACGACCACTGCCGCAACGCTGTCGGCGCAAACTGCATTCAGGATGGCGGGGCTGTCGCCCAAGGACATTGATGTGGCGCAAATCTACGATTGTTTCACCATTGCCGCGCTGATGACGTTGGAGTCTTACGGTTTTTGCCAAAAAGGGGAAGGCGGAAAGTTTGTCGAAGACGGATGCATTGAGATTGGCGGCGACCTGCCGATCAACACAGCGGGTGGCCTGTTGTCTGAAACCGGCATGCCAGGCCTGCAGTTGGTGATTGAAGGGGTGCGGCAAATGCGGGGCGACTCTGTAAACCAGGTCAAGGGCGCACGCACTTGTGCCGTCAGCAACCAGGGCGGCATCATGCACACCCATTCGACACTGATCCTTGGACACTAGTCGATGGACAAAAAGATGGAAAAAACTTCAACCGCTGTTTCTGTGCCCGCGCCCGAGCGGGACGCTCTTAACGCGCCGTATTGGGACGGTCTGGCCCGCGGTATCCTGACTTTCCAGCGCTGCAACTCATGTGGTCACGCATGGCTGCCCCCGCGCGGTGATTGCCCTGGTTGCCTGTCAGCAGACTGCGTTTGGGAGAGTGCGGCTGGCGGCGCGAAACTGATCAGTTGGGTGGTGTACCACGTGGCTTTTCACCCCGCTTTTGCAAACCGCCTGCCGTACAACGTCGCGGTGGTTGAGTTGGATGAGGGGCCGCGCCTGATCAGCAACGTGGTGGGCGTCGAAGATGCCGAGACACTGAAGATCGACCAGCGTCTTCAACTGGTGATCGAGGATGAAGGCGTTACAGCAGTAGCGCGTTTTGCCCCCGCTTGACGCCCATTGAAGTCACCCAGCTCTTGCTCTAGGTAAGGAAAGAACGATGCGCTTCACCGCAATTTCGAAGGTTTTGGTCGTCACCCTCGCCCTGTTCGGACCGCTTGCCCAAGCCCAGCCTGCGAACTTTCCAGCGAGGCCCCTGAAAATTGTGGTGCCCACGTCACCTGGCAGCGGCTCTGACACGACCGCGCGCTACTTTGCTGACCAGCTCGCCACCGCCCTCGGTCAACCTGTGGTCATCGACAACAAGCCCGGTGCCAATGGCACGATTGCCGTGATGGCGGTCAAACAGGCGCCCGCCGACGGCTACACCCTGTTTCTTGGCACCAATACACATATGGCCGTGAACCCGGTCGTGTTGAAGGACATTCAATACGACGCCATCAAGGATTTCAAACCGGTGACTGGCATTGCACGTGGCATGATGCTTTTTGTGGCTTCACCTAATTTGAAGATCAGCACATTAGCAGACCTGGTCGCTTCCGCCAAGAGTTCGAAGCAGCAGTTGAACGTAGGCAGCTATACCGCTGGTTTTCACTTGTCCGCCGAATGGTTCGCCAGCGTCTCTGGCACCAAACATGTCAACGTGATGTATAAAGGCGCGCCCGAGGTGTTCATCGGCCTGATGGGGGATCAGCTGGACTGGGCAGTGAGTGACCTGATTGCCGCCATGCCGCAGGTCAAAGCCGGCAAGATCAAGGGACTCGCTGTGTCGGGCGAAAAGCGGCACGCAGACTACCCTGACATTCCGACCGTCAAGGAAAGCGGTTACCCGGACTTCGTGAATTACACGTGGACATCCATCTACATCCGCGCAGAGACACCGGAAGCGGTCACCGCCAGGCTGGTCGACGCCATGCAGAAAATTCTGGCTACGCCCAGCGCTCGCGAGTTCATCTCAAAAATCGGCTCTGAGCCTATGGCGCCAGGGCCGGCTGAAATGCGCAAGTTCCAATTGAGCGAAACCGAGCGATTCCGGCAGGTTGCTGCCGCAGCCGGAATCAAGCCTCAATAATCACACCAACTGGATCAGAAAACCGCAGCGGGGCGCGACGTTCGCACCGTTGGGAAAAATTGAAACGTCAGCCCACTTTATCGACCCCAGGAGACAAACATGACAATATTGAAAAGGCTTTCACGCATGGCAGTTTTGGCAGGTGCCGCCATATTCTCCCAAACGGCGTTCGCACAACAAGCCATAAAAATAGGCGCTATCAATCCCTACAGTGGACCGCTCGCTTTGTATGGCACTGAGGTGACTCGTGGTTATGAATTGGCGGTAGACCAGATCAACGCGTCCGGAGGCTTACTTGGCCGCAAGGTCGAGCTGGTGCGCGGTGACGCCGCCAATCCACAGCAAGGCATCGCAACCGTCGAGCAACTGGTCACCAAAGACAAGGTCGACATTTTTACCGGCACCTATATAAGCGGGATTTCACTGACTGCCAGTGATGCTGCGATGCGCTACAACAAGCTTTACTGGGAGACCAACGCGGTGGCGCAGGTGTTGATTGATCGGGGGCTGCCCAATTTTGTGCGCACTGGCCCTGACGGTGGCACTTTCGCTGCCACAGCCGTCGCGACAGTGCGCAACCTGATTGCGCCCTCGTTAAAGAAAGAGATGAAAGACTTGAAGGTGTGGATTGAGCACGAGGACTCCATCTACGGCACCTCCATCGCTGAAGTGCAGAAGCGCCTGCTGGAGGCGTTTGGCACCAAAGTGGTCGGCGTCGGCGCGCACTCTGCCCGCTCCATCGACTTGAACGATACAGTGCTGCGCGCCAAGCAGGCCAACCCGGATATCTTGATCCAGACCGGTTACGTGCCGGACGGAAACCTGCTGTTCCGCACTGCGCGTGAGCAAGGCTTCAAGCCCGCCGCCATGTTATGGGTCGGTACGGGTGATACGCCCGAGACGCTGGAAGCGGTGGGTGCTGCGTCGCTGGAAGGTGTGTTGGTGGTTGGGTATCCGCGCACGGATATTGCCGAGAGTTTTGGCCCAGGTGCCAAGGCGTATCTCGCGGCCTACCGCGCCAAGTACAAGACTGACCCGATTGCCCCACAGGGCATGGCATCCTTCACGGGCCTGCACATTCTGTTTGAAGCCATCAAGGCGGCAGGCAGCATTGACCTTGAGAAAGTCCGTGCTGCGGCCGCCAAGATGGACAAACCGGAAGGCAGTTATCCGACTGGTTTTGGCGCGAAGTTCGACAAAAATTTCCAGAATGTGCGTGCCACCCTGACCACCACCCAATGGCAGTCGGGCAAGATGGTCACGGTATTTCCAAAGAACGCGGTCGTGCCCGGGGTGACATTGAAGAATCTGGCCCGTCCCTGATGAACCTGGTTCGTTGAAGCCCGGCTCATGGCTGATTTGATTCTTCACCATTTCGAGGGGTCGCCTTTCTCGGAAAAGGTGCGCCTGATCCTCGGCTTCAAGCAGTTGGCCTGGAAGTCGGTGATCGTTCCGGCCATCAGTCCGAAGCCAGATGTGGTGTCGCTCACCGGCGGCTATCGCAAAACACCTTTCCTGCAAATTGGCGCAGACATCTATTGCGATACGGCGCTGATTTGCGAGGCGCTGGAACACTTGCAGCCAACGCCTGCCCTTTATCCGCCGGCATGCGGGGGCCTGGCACGTGTGGTGGCGCAGTGGGCCGACAGCACCCTGTTTTGGGCGGCGGTCACTTTTAACCGTGGCCCCAGAGGGACTGGCAACAAGTTTGGCGGCGCATCGCCCGAGGTCGCCAAAGCCCTGTTCGAGGACCGAAAGGCGATGGGTTTTGATCTGGAGTGGGTCCGCCCAGCCGATGCCGCAACGCCCTACCAGACTTACCTGCAGCGGCTGGGTGACATGCTGCAGGACCAGCCGTACTTGCTTGGTCAGCAGCCGTGCATTGCAGACTTCTGCGCCTATCACCCGCTGTGGTTGGCCCACGTTCGACCCCCTGCGATGATGGATCTGCTAACACCGATGCCAAAGCTGATTGACTGGCTGAAGCGAATGCACGCCATCGGCCACGGGCGCAGTGCACAGATCGATTCTGCGCAGGCTATTGATGCCGCCGCGCAGGCGCAACCCGGGTTGCACGGGCAGGGTCCTTTACAAGCCTTGGATTTCTACGACGAACACGGCATTGCGCTGGGCAGCAGCGTCACCATCATGGCAGAGAGTTTCGGCCGGGAGCCCACTGCGGGTGAGCTGGTCGCTGCAACACGCACCCACTACAGTCTGCGCCGCAGTGATGACCGGGCTGGAACAGTGCACGTGCATTTTCCACGCATCGGCTACGTGTTGCGGCAACTTTAAGGAAACGCGGCATGGATCAAATTCTCAATGTACTGGTGTTTGGCCTGTTGCTGGGTGGCATTTACGGTCTGGTCAGCATCGGCCTGAACCTGATATTTGGCGTCGTGCGCATTGTCAATTTCGCGCAGGGCGAGTTGGTAATGTTTGGCATGTATGGAAGCTACTATGCCTACGCATACCTGGGACTCAACCCGTACCTGTCGGTCTTTTTTGTGGCGCCTTTGGTGGGCCTCCTGGGTGTGGCGATTCAGCGCCTGGTGATCCAGCCTTTGCACAACGAATCGAACATGCAGATATTTGCGACCTTTGGTTTGCTGATGATGTTTCAGAACATCATGTTGGCCGTGTCGCACGGTGAGGCATTCAGTATCGGAGGGCAGGTTGGTTCGGCAGTGTTGGCCGTGGCCGATCTGAAGATCAGTGTGGCGCGCCTGGTAACCTTTGTTGCGGCGACGCTGATCACGATAGGCCTGCACCTGTTTTTGTCGCGCACCCTGACGGGCAAATCGATTCGTGCCGTGACACAAGACAAGCGCGCGGCCCGCGTCATGGGTATCAACGTCGAGCGCACCTTTTTGCTCACCTTTGGTATTGGCGCTGCGCTGGCCGGTTTGGCAGGAGCGTTGCTGACACCGATTTATTCCATTACGCCGGGCGTTGGGGGCAATTTTATTCTGGCGGCTTTTGCGGTCGTGGTGCTGGGTGGCCTGGG
>JANNYX010000405.1:0-4435 GCA_031410295.1 Rhodoferax sp. | reverse complement strand
GCCCTGTGCCATTCGCCCAGCCCCCGATTCCGGCATCTACTTGCCTTTCCTGTTTTTGTTCACCGATCCAATCTCTGAATGTTGACCATCCTTTTTGACGGCATCGCCTACGGCATGCTTTTGTTCGTGCTGGCCGTCGGGCTGGCGGTGACGATGGGCCTGATGAACTTCATCAACCTGGCGCACGGCGCGTTTGCCATGGCGGGGGGCTACATCACCGTGCTGCTGATGCAAAAGGCGGGCCTGCCGTTTCTGCTGTGCCTGCCGCTGGCGTTTTTGGGCTCAGCGCTTCTTGGCGCCGTTTTTGAGCGCACGCTGTACCGGCCGATGTACAAAAAGCCGCACCTGGACCAGGTGCTGTTCTCCATCGGCCTGACCTTCATGGCGGTCGCGGCCACCGACTATTTTGTCGGCTCGACGCAGCAGATCATCCAGCTGCCGACATGGCTCAAAGGCCGCACCGAGCTTGAAATATTCGGTGGGGGCGCGTGGATGCTGGGCATGGGGCATTACCGGCTCTTCATCATCGCGGTTTGCGCGGCGCTTACCGTGGCTTTGCAGTTCGTGCTGGCGAAAACGCGCTTTGGCAGCCGCCTGCGCGCCTCGGTCGATGACCAGCGCGTGGCGGCGGGCCTGGGCATCAACGTGAACATCGTCTTTCTTTCCACCTTTGCCGTCGGCTCGGGCCTGGCCGGGCTGGGCGGCGCCCTGGGCGCGGAAGTGCTGGGGCTGGACCCGACGTTTCCGCTCAAATTCATGATCTACTTTTTGATCGTGGTGGCCGTGGGCGGCACCTCCAGCATCACCGGGCCACTGCTGGCCGCGCTGCTTTTGGGCATTGCCGATGTTGCGGGAAAATATTACATTCCCAAATTGGGTGGCTTCATCGTTTACAGCCTGATGATTGCGATCCTGATCTGGAAGCCGCAGGGCCTGTTTGTGCGTCAGGGGGCTCGATGAAAGGCAGTCTGATCAGCGCGGGCCGTTACAAACCGTGGGAATTGGCGCTGTGGCTGCTGGTGCTGGCGGCGCCGTTTTTATTCTCAAAACACGCGCCCATCATCAACGAGATCGCCATCGTCGCCCTGTTTGCGGTGTCGCTTGACCTGGTGTTGGGGTACACCGGCATTGTCTCGCTTGGCCATGCCGCGTTTTTTGGCATGGCCGCGTACGCTGCGGCCCTGTTTGCCAAACACATCAACCCCGATCCACTGCTGGGGCTTGCGGTGGGTATCGCGCTGGCGACGGTTCTGGGCGCAGTGTGCAGTTTGACCATCATCCGCGGCAGCGACCTCACCCGCTTGATGGTCACGCTGGGCATGGGCCTGATCCTCTACGAACTGGCCAACAAACTCGATTGGCTCACCGGCGGCGCCGACGGCCTGCAGGGCGTGGTGATGGGCAAACTTCTGGGGCAGTTCGAGTTTGACCTGGCCGGGCACACGGCGGCCTGGTATTCGATCACCGTGCTGCTGCTGCTGTTTGTGGTGATCCGCCGCCTGGTCAATTCGCCCTTTGGCGCCACGCTCAAAGCGGTGCGCGACAACCGGCTGCGCGCGCAGTCCATCGGCATTCCGGTGACCCAGCGGCTGGCGGTGATTTACACCGTGGCCGCAGGCGTGGCGGGCGCGGCCGGCGCCTTGCAGGCGCAGACCACCGGCTTTGCCTCGCTCGATGTGTTCGAGTTCATCCGTTCTGCCGACGTGATGCTGGTGCTGGTGATTGGCGGCACCGGCTGGCTCTATGGCGGTGTTGCCGGAGCGGTTGTCTTCAAGCTGCTGCAGGACGTGATTTCCGCCATCACGCCGCAATATTGGACTTTCTGGATCGGGCTTTTTCTGGTAGTGCTGGCATTGGTCGGGCGCGACAAACTGATCCGGCCTTGGACCTGGTTTGGCAAGGCACAAAAGGGGTCTGCGTGAACGAAGCTGAGATCGTCCTGTCGACGCGTGCGCTGAGCAAACATTTTGGGGGCATCACCGCCACCGACAATGTCAACCTGGTGTTGAAAAAAGGCGCACGCCACGCTTTGATTGGCCCCAATGGCGCCGGCAAGACGACGCTGATCAACCTGCTCACCGGCGTGCTCGAACCTTCGGGTGGCAGCATCACGCTCGAAGGAAACGACATCAGCCGCCTGTCGCCGCACGAGCGGGTGAAACGCGGCATGGTGCGCACCTTCCAGATCAACCAGTTGTTTGATTCCCTTACGCCACTGGAGACTCTGGCGCTCACGGTCTCGCAAAATCGCGGCCAGGGCAGCAAGTGGTGGCAGGCGCTCGGTGCCGACAAGGCGGTGATGGCGCGTTGCCAGAATCTGTTGGAACAATTCCACCTGACTACTGTGCAACAGCAGAAAACCAGCGAGCTGGCCTATGGCAAACGCCGGCTCTTGGAGATTGCCATCGCGCTGGCCTGCGAGCCGCGCGTGTTGCTGCTGGATGAACCAGTGGCCGGTGTGCCCGCGGGCGAGCGCGAGGAATTGCTGCAAACCGTTTCGGCACTGCCGCCAGAGGTGTCGGTGCTGTTGATCGAGCATGACATGGACCTGGTGTTCAGTTTTGCCAACCGCATGACGGTGCTGGTCAATGGCGCGGTGCTGACCGAAGGCACCCCCGACGAAATCGCCGCCGATGAACGCGTCAAGGCGGTGTATCTGGGGCATGGCGAGGTGGAACTTGAGGGACCGGCCCATGGAGAGCTGGCCCATGGATAGCGGGCTCTTGAAGGTTGAAAATCTGAGCGCCGGATACGGCGAAGCGGTGGTCCTGCATGGTGTGAACCTGTCGCTGAATCAGGGGCAGACGCTGGCACTGCTGGGCCGCAATGGCACTGGTAAAACGACACTCATCAACACGCTGGCGGGCGCCACGCGGCAACATGGCGGGAGCATCACGCTGGGCCGCGGAACATCGGCTGTCCAGTTGCACAAATTGCCGTCGCACGAACGCGCCGCCGCCGGTATCGGTTGGGTGCCGCAAGAGCGCAGTATTTTCAAATCACTCACGGTCCATGAAAACCTGACCGCCGTGGCGCGGCCCGCGCGCGCCGGGCAGGCGGGCCTGTGGACGCCTGCGCGGGTGTACGAGATGTTCCCGCGCCTGGCCGAGCGCAAGGGCAATCTGGGCACCCAACTCTCGGGCGGTGAACAACAGATGCTGGCGGTGGCGCGCGCGCTGGTGTTGAACCCGAGCCTGCTGCTGCTGGATGAACCGCTTGAAGGCCTGGCGCCGATCATCGTGCAGGAACTGCTTCGGGCGATCCGCCGCATCACGCGCGACGAAGGCCTCTCGGCCATCATCGTCGAACAGCATCCGCAAGCCATTTTGGCGATCTCCGACACCGCTGCCGTGCTGGACCGCGGCACGGTGGTGCACACCGGTCTGGCCGCCGAGTTGCAGCGGCAACCGGCCTTGCTGGACCAGCTGCTGGGTGTCGCGAGATAGGGTCGCGCGTTAGGGTCACGCGTTAGGGTCACGCGTTACGGTCGCGTTAAGGTCGCGCGTGGATGCTGCGCGTTAAAATCTGGTTGACGCTGGCACAGCGTTTCACTACCGACAGCCCAAGTTTTACCCGTCGCTAAAACCATGTTTTTACTATTAATAGTATAGCATACTATCTATATTTTAAGACGGCCTATTAAGCTTTTAATCATGAGGTTTTCAATGTCCTTCAAACTACTGCTGGTTGGCACTTTATTGGCTGGGGTCAGTTGCTTCAGTGGCTTCAGTGCCGCTCAATCCTTCCCCACCAAACCCATCAAAATCGTCGTGCCCAACGCGGCAGGTGGCGCGGCTGATCTGACGGCGCGCACGGTGGGCCAGAAGCTGGGTGAGGCGCTGGGCCAGCCGGTCGTCATTGAAAACAAGGCCAGCGCGGGCGGCATTGTGGCGGGCGAGCAGGTGTCGCGGGCCGAGGCCGATGGCCACACCTTGCTGTTGATCTCCAGCGGCACGGCGGTCAGCGCCGCATTGTTCAAGAGCCTGCCGTTTGACACTTTGAAAGACTTCACGCCAGTGTCCAAGCTGGCTGATTTTGACCTCGGCATTGTGGTGAATGAAACCGGGCGCTTCAAGACTGTGGCTGAATTGCTGGCCTATGGCCGTGCCAATCCCGGCAAGCTCAACATCGGCACGCCCCAGGTCGGCACCACACAAAACCTGGCAGCCGAGCTGTTCAAGGCCAACGCGGGCTTTGAGTTCCAGATCGTGCCTTTCAATGGCACGCCGCCGGTGATCACGGCGCTGCGTGGCGGCGAACTGGATGCCATGATCGACATCTTGGGACCGCTGATGACACAGATCAAATCCAAGGCGTTACGGCCCGTGGCTGTGCTGGGTGACAAACGCTCGCCGCTGCTGGCCGACGTGCCCGCCTTGCGCGAATCGGGCGGCACGTTGAGCCAGTTCAAGGTGGCTTCATGGAATGGTCTGGC
>JANNYX010000404.1:0-12153 GCA_031410295.1 Rhodoferax sp. | reverse complement strand
CTCATGGTTTCACTCCTGCCAATTCCAAAAACTCGCGCGCGCACCGTACCTGGTACGGTTTCGCCTCCTTCGCCGGGTGCGGCCTGTGGAAGTCGGCTCTTTCGTTGCCTAAGAAAAAACTCACCATGGAGCCGCCCCGGTTTACCCTTTCGGCACCCAGCGCCACCAGCAGCCTTTCGAGCTCCGCCCATTCCAGGTTCTTGACAACTGGCCGCGCAAACACCTTCTCCAGGGTTTTGCGCTGCTTGTTGTTCATTGCCTGATGATATCAAAAATGATGCCATGATGCCAACTTCAACTGTCGTTCAACCTGCCGCAAGTTCGCGCCACCCGTTGGTTGACCTGCTCGCCCGCTACCGCGCCATCTTCAGCGCCGCGTGGGCGCATCGCGCCGAACTCGCAGGCCCGCAACGCCTGGCCGATGAAGCCGCCTTTTTGCCCGCCGCCCTCAGCCTGCAAGACACCCCCATGCACCCGGCCCCGCGGCGCTTTGCTTACGCCATCATCGCGCTCTTCCTTATCGCCGTCGCCTGGGCCACCCTGGGCCAGATCGACATCGTGGCGGTGGCGCCGGGGCGCATCATCGTCAGTGACCGCAGCAAAATCATCCAGCCCCTCGAGGCCAGCATCGTGCGCAAAGTCTTCGTCAAAGACGGCGAACGTGTGGTCGCCGGCCAGGTGCTGGTGGCGCTGGACCCGACCCTCGCCAGCGCCGACACCAGCAGCGTGCAAGAACAGCTCAAGGCCGCAGGCTCCGAGTTGTACCGCAGTCAGGCCTTGCTCAGTATGTTGTTGAATGTGTCGCTGGAATAGCTACCAAATAAAGAGCATACTAATGACTATATTCGACGGCCTAATGCCGATTTTACTGATCAGTTTTTAAAACCGACCCTGCAAGGGCCTGCCAACGGCACCACCAACGACACCACCAACGCCACCACGATCACCCCGCAGATTCAGGCGCAGCTGCAATCCGAGCGCCAGGACATCCGCGCAAAACTCGCCAAGTTTGATGCCGAAGCCGCCCGCCGCCAGGCAGAAATCAACACCGTGCAAGCGGCCATCGGCAAACTGCAAAGCACCATTCCCATGGCACAAACGCGCGAGGCCGACTATAAAAACCTGGTCGGCGAGGGCTTCATCTCCAGCCACGCCACACAAGACAAAACCCGCGAACGTGTCGAGCTCGAGCGCGACCTGGCCACCCAAGGCGCCCGCCTGATCGAAGCCCAGTCGGCCCTGGCCGAAGCCCAGCACAACAAAGCCGCCTGGCGCGCCGAAACCGTGCGCAGCTTGAGCGACCGCCAAGCCGCAGCCAGCAGCAAACTGGGCCAGCTGCAGCAGGAACACACCAAGGCGCGCCAAAAAGAAAAACAGACCCAGCTGACCGCCCCGGTGGCCGGTGTGGTGCAGCAACTCGCCATCCACAGCATTGGCGGCGTCGTCACCAGCGCCCAGCCGCTGATGATCATCGTGCCCGATTCACCCAGCGTCACCGCTGAAGTGACGATTGCCAACCAGGACATCGGCTTTGTCAACGCCGGGCAGATCGCCCTGGTGAAACTCGAAACCTTCCCGTACACGAAATACGGCACCGTCAAGGCCCGGGTGGATATCGTCACAGCCGATGTTGTGACCGATGAGAAACGCGGCACCGGCAACGCCCTGGACAACGTGTTGACCGGCAACAGCGCCATCAACGTGCTCACCGGCGGCGCGGGCGACGACACCTATGTCGTGACCGCAGGCGACACCACCACCGAAGTCTTGAACGCAGGCGCCGACACAGTGCAAAGCGCCGTCGCCTGGACGCTGGCGACCAACGTAGAAAACCTGCTGCTCACCGGCACCTCTGCGGTGAACGGCAGCGGCAATACGGCAGACAACCTGTTGACCGGCAACAGCGGCGCCAACACCTTGACTGGCAACGCCGGCAACGACACGCTGGACGGCAAGGCCGGCGCCGATGTTCTGCTGGGCGGCACTGGCAACGACACCTACTGGCTGGGCCGCGGCTACGGCATAGACACCCTCTCCGACACCGATGCCACGGCGGGCAACACCGACATGGCGAAGTTTGAAGCCGGCGTGGCCACCAACCAGCTGTGGTTCCGCCAGGTCGCCAACAACCTGGAGGTGAGCATCATTGGCGCCAGTGACAAGTTCAATATCAGCAACTGGTACAGCGGAGCGGCCAACCATGTGGAGCAGTTCAAAACCAGCGACGGCAAGACCCTGCTTGACAGCCAAGTGCAAAACCTGGTCAGCGCCATGGCCGCCTTTGCGCCACCGGCGGCAGGGCAAACCACATTGCCCGCGAATTACGCCACAGCGCTGGCGCCGGTGTTGGCGGCGAACTGGCAGTGAAGCGCATGAACTGCGCTGGCTACGCAGTTCATGCCAACTCAGGCTGTCAGACCCAGCAAGGCCTTGGGGCTTCGAACGGCGACCCGCAGCAAGGTTTGCGCCGCGCCCGTAGGCTCGCGCCGGCCCTGCTCCCATTCCTGCAGCGTGCGCAACGAGACGCCCAGCAATTGCGCAAAGCGGGTTTGCGACAGGTCGCAAGGTCTGTACGCGCATTTATGGCGCATGCAGGATGGCGCCACGCCAAACTCGGCATTGGCCGAAGGCGCAGCGACGTGATCGCCAATGCGCCTCAGACTTCAAGCGTGGCTCGGAGTGCCCGCCTGGTTTGCCAGCGCCTGCGCCGCCCATTGGTTCAAGCTGACGCCCGCCACCTTGGCAGCGATGCTGGCCTGGGCATGGACTTCGGGCGGAATGCGCAGCAACAACTTGCCAGAAAACGGCTTGTTGGCCGGCAAACCCAGCTTGGCGCAATGGGCCAGGTAATCTTCAACGGCTTCATGAAAAGCCGTTTCAAGCTCGTCCACACTGCTGCCGTGAAAACCAACGATGTCGCGGATGCCCGCCAGGTGCCCAACAAAAATGCGGTCACCGTCGTCAAACTCGATACGGGCGTTGTAACCCTTGTAAAGCATGGTATTCATGGTGTGACTCCAATCTCTTGCAAAAACCGCCGGGCGTCTGCCACCCGGTACCGAAGGGCCTCGCGCTGCGGATGGGGCCGGTGGAAACGCACCGTAACCCCGCTGTGGGAAAAGGCGACGGATGAGCCAGAACCTTCCGTGCGCTCACAACCCACCGCCATCAGCAGCGCCTCAATCTTGCGCCACTCCAGCGCGCCGTTCACTGGGTTCGCGAAGACTTGTTCGAGTGTCTTGCGCTGCTGGTTGTTCATGGTCGAATGATATCACATACTGATAGCTAATGTCTGCGCTTACTCAACACCCAAATCTTGACCTGCTCGCCCGCTACCGCGCCATCTTCAGCACCGCGTGGCGGCGAACTGGCAGTGAAACGCTTGTATTGCCGCGCAAGCGCATTTCATGCCCAAATTGGGTGTTTTGGAGGTATCAAATCCAAGTTCATGAATAAAATCGCCCTAAGGCCGTCGAATAATATAGATAGTATGCTATATATTTAATAGCGACAGCGCAAACGGCAAACTCAAGAGCGCCAGCAAAGTAGAGAGTGTGACCATTGCCGCCACGGGGGCGCCGTCGTAACCCATGCGCGTGGCGAGCACGTAGGCGCTGGTGGAGGTGGGCAGGGCTGAAAACGCCAGCAGTATCGTGGTTTGAACGGTGTCCAGGCCAAACAGGATTGCCAGGCCGAACGCGGCCAGCGGCAGCAGCAGGTGTTTGATCGCCAGGAGCGACAGGCCCAGGGTTTTTGCACGCGACAACGCGGCCAGTTGCAGGCCGGCGCCCGCCGCCATCAACCCCAGTGCCAATGAGGCGGCGCCCAGTCGTGTGACGGTCGGCGCCAGCCACTCGGGGATCGAGAGGCCCGCCAGATTGGCCGCGATGCCGCCAGCGGTGGCGATGATCAGCGGGTTTTTGAGAAGCTCTCGGCCAACATGCCGTTCGGCGTGGCGCGCCATCGGCCACACGGCCGCGACATTGCACAGCGGCACACACACGCCGATCAGGATGGCGATCAGGGCCACACCTGGCGGCCCGGCCAGGCGCTCGGCCAGCGCCAGCGCCACGAAGGAGTTGAAACGAAAGGCGATCTGCGCGCTGGCGGCGTGCTGGGCTGGATCGATATGCGTTTTAAACCAAGGCAGGGACGGCAGTGCGAAGGCCAGCGCCACGCCAACGGCGATCAACGCCCAGCCGGCGCCGATAAAACCCGAGGCGGCGGCCAGATTCAGCGGCGTTTTCACAATCGAGTGAAAGAGCAGCACCGGGAACAGGAAGTAGTAGACCAGCGACTCGACTTTTTCCCATACGGCGCGGTCAAGCGGGGTGAAGCGGCACACCAGAAACCCCAGCAGAATGAGCGAGAAATCGGGAAACAGAAGCTGGATGAAATTCACCCTGCGAGAATAGCAGCCTGATTCCTATGGAGCCCTTTGCATGAAACGTCGCCTGCTTTTGACTGTGACCGTACTTGCCGCCGCAAGCAGCGCCTTGGCGCAACCGTACCCGAACAAAATCATCAAGCTGCAGGTGCCCTTCGCACCCGGCGGCACGACAGACATCATTGCCCGCGTAATTGCCGACCCGCTGGGCAAAGCCCTGGGCCAGGTGGTCGTGGTGGAGAACAAGGCCGGGGGCGGCGGCGTGATCGGCGCCACCGAGACGGTGCGATCCGCGCCCGACGGTTATTCGTTGGCCATGGCCACGGTGTCGACCACCGCGGCCAACCCTGCGATCAACCCGAAAATCCCCTACAACCCCTTGACCGATTTCACCCCGATCATCAATATTGCGGCGACACCCAACGTGATCGCAGTGCACCCGGGCTTTCCAGCAAAAGATTACAAGGCCTTCATCGTCGAGCTGAAAAAATCGCCGGGCAAATATTCCTATGCATCATCGGGCACCGGTGGCATTGGGCATTTGCAGTCGGAACTCTTCAAGAATCTGGCAGGCGTGTTCGTGACCCACATTCCTTACCGCGGCGCCGGCCCGGCCTTGAACGACACCGTGGCGGGGCAGGTGCCGATGATTTTTGACAACCTGCCCTCCGCCCTGCCTTTCATCAAGGACAACCGCCTGGTGCCCATCGTCGTCGCCGCGCCGCAGCGCCTGGCGCAGTTGCCCAATGTGCCGACCTTCAAAGAGGTGGGCCTGGAGCCCGTCAACCGCATGGCCTACTACGGCATTCTGGGGCCCAAGGGCCTGCCCAAAGAAGTGGTCGACAAAGTCAATGCCGCCGTGAAAAAGGCGCTGGAAGACCCGGCGGTGAAAAAGCGCATCGAAGACACCGGTTCGATCATTGTTGCCAATACGCCGGAGCAATTCACGGCGCAGATCAAGGCGGAGTTTGAGGTCTACAAAAAGGTGGTGGACACGGCCAAACTCAAGCTGGAGTGACCGTGGCGGTTGCTTTAGACGAGGCAGTGGACGACGCGGTGGACGACGTGAACGTTGACGCCTTTATCGACGCGTTCATCGACGCTTTCATTGATGCGTTGTGGCTCGAAGACGGGCTCTCCAAAAACACCTTGGCCGCCTACCGGCGTGATTTGACGCTGTTCGCGAAATGGCTGGCCGCCAGCGGACGTGTATTGCCAAGAGCGACAGAGGTCGACATCCTGTCGTATTTTTCCGCGCGCCACGAGGCCACCAAAGCGACGACGGCAAACCGCCGCCTCACCGTGTTCAAACGTTATTTCCGCTGGGCGCTGCGTGAGCGGCTTGCCGCGGCTGACCCGACGCTGAAGCTGCAAGCCGCCAAACAGGCGATGCGATCGCCCGCGACGCTGACCGAAGCCCAGGTGGAGGCGCTGCTCGGCGCCCCCGATTTGGCCAGCGGCATGGGTATCCGCGACCGCGCGATGATCGAGCTGATGTACGCCAGCGGCCTGCGCGTGAGTGAGCTGGTCAGCTTGAAGGTGTTGAATGTGAGTCTGTCCGACAACGTGCTGCGTGTCTTTGGCAAAGGCAACAAGGAGCGGCTGATTCCCTTCGGCGAAGTGGCCAACCAGTGGTTGCGCATCTACATGACGCAGGTGCGCCCGGCGATGACGGCGGCGCGGCAGACCGACGACCTTTTTGTGACGAACCGCGGCAGCAAACCCGGCACCGCAATGAGCCGCGTCATGTTCTGGATGATCATCAAGAAATACGCGCTGATGGTGGGCATCACCAGCAAACTCTCGCCGCACACGCTGCGCCACGCCTTTGCCACCCATCTGCTGAACCACGGCGCGGATTTGCGCGCGGTGCAGATGTTGCTCGGGCACGCAGATATTTCAACAACGACGATTTACACCCATGTGGCGCGCGAACGGCTCAAGGCCCTGCATGCGGCGCATCACCCGAGGGGGTGAGTTCTAGTCGACCAGGGATTGGCAGGGGCGATGCTCCGCCATTGCAATGCCGCCTTCTACAATCGATGCATCCAGTCCGGAGCTTGAGGAAAATCAGAATGGCAATGTACGAACTCGACGGTGTCTCGCCCACGCTTGGAAAAAACGCCTGGGTCGCTGACAGCGCCCAGGTCATGGGCGACGTGGTCATGGGCGAGGATTCCAGCATCTGGTTTGGCGTGGTGGCACGCGGTGATTCAGAGAAACTCACACTCGGGCGCGGTTGCAATATCCAGGACGGCTGTGTCTTGCATGCGGACTCGGGCAAACCGCTGGTTTTGGGCGACTTTGTGAGTGTCGGGCACATGGTGATGCTGCATGGGTGCAGCGTCGGTGATGGCTCGCTCATTGGCATTGGCGCGATTGTTCTGAACGACGTAAAGATCGGGAAAAACTGCATCGTGGGCGCGAATTCCCTGGTTACCGAAGGCAAAGAGTTTCCCGATGGCTCGATGATCATGGGCAGCCCGGCCAAGCTGATGCGGCAACTGGACCCTGAACAAATCGCCGGATTGCGCGGCATCGCCGAGCACTACATTGAAAACGCCAAACGCTTCAAGGCGGGCCTGAAAAAAATTGGCTGAATTCAATCGACCCAATCGACCAAAGCTGCGAGCCTGTTTCTGGGCCGCGTGGGCAGCCGTCTCCCACCGGTCATTTCCCCTCTGTCATCTGTCATTGCCTTCAAGTGTCTGAACTTCAAAAATTCATGTTTGATGGCCTGCCGGTGCGCGGCGCCATCGTGCGCTTGACAGACGCCTGGCTCGAGATTCTGGGCCGCCGTGCTACCAACACCGCCTCTGGCGCCTACCCGTTGGCGGTGCAGCAGTTGCTTGGTGAGATGGCCGCAGCGGGCGTGTTGATGCAGTCCAACATCAAGTTTGACGGCGCTTTAATCTTGCAGATACAGGGCGATGGCCCGGTGAAACTGGCTGTGGTGGAGGTCAATGCCGACATGAGCCTGCGCGCTACAGCAACGTTGACCGCTGAGGTGGCTGGCAACGCGTCATTGAGCAGCATGGTCAACCAGAACAACCTGGGCAAGTGCGCCATCACGCTGGACGCGCGCACCCGCCGCCCCGGCCAGCAGGCCTACCAGGGCGTGGTGCCGCTGTTTGGCGACCAGAAGGAAAAACTCGAACACATCAGCGAGGTGCTGGCGCATTACATGTTGCAAAGCGAGCAGCTGGAGGCGACGCTGGTTTTGGCGGCCGACGACAAAGTTGCTGCCGGCCTGTTGATCCAGAAAATGCCCGCTGGCGGTGGCAAGGTAACGGGCGCCGTGCAAAAAGAATTGGAATCTGACCCCAATTACCTGGACGCCTACAACCGCATCTCGATCCTGGCGTCGAGCCTCAAACGCGAGGAGTTGTTGGCGCTGGACGTCGACACCATCCTTCGACGCCTGTTCTGGGAAGAAAAACTCTTGCGCTTTGAACCGCAGGCGGGGGCTTCAGCGCCGCATTTCGCCTGCACCTGCAGTCGCGAACGCGTCGGGCGCATGCTCAAAGGGTTGGGCCGGGAGGAGGCCGATTCGATCATTGCCGAACGCGGCGAGATTGAAGTCGGTTGTGAATTCTGCGGCCAGCAGTACCGCTTTGACGCGGTCGATGCGGCGCTGGTGTTTGTCAACTCAACCGGGCTGCAGGCCGGGCCCGCAGGACTTCACTAAGCCGCTGAACAGCTGGCGCTCGCAGTCCGGGTCGCCGCAGGTGTCGCAGTTCCAGTGCCATGGTTCCCGACTCTTTGAGGAAATAGTGCCAGAGGCCGTCAAAGAATCAACATTGTTTGCTATTAAAGTAGTAGCGTTGTGCAAATTGAGCAACAACTGTGCTGTCTGAAGACAAGCTTCCCGGCTGCCATACAAAACGTGAAATGCCTGGCCAGAATCGGCGAGGCGTGCCCGCAATTGAAGGTCTTCAAGTTCCATCGCGGTGTCAACGGACCGCGAATCAAGGCCCATCAGCAAAGCGAGGTCGCACGCTTCGACGCCGTGCACATTGATATCTTCGTTGACGTGCAGCGCGGGTTGTGCCGCAAGAAGCGCCCTGGCCAGCCACGATCTGGCGGTGCAGGACGCACCGAAGAGGCCAAGCTTCATGGCAGCATGCTGCAGCAACTACCTCGAGATATGCACGTAAATCTCGTTGGGCTTGACCATGCCCAGCTCCTGGCGCGCACGTTCTTCGACCATCTCCAGCCCTTCTTTCAAGTCGCGCACTTCGGCTTCGAGGCGGTTGTTGGCCAGTTGCGCCTGGGCGTTTTTCTTCTGCTGCGTGTCCAGCTCCCGGGTCATGTTGTTGACGCTGGACACACTGCCCCGGCCAAACCACAGCTGTGCATGCAGGATCAGCAAGAGCGCAATCAACAAGGCGGGAACGACGCGGTGGGCCATGACAGAATATTACAAATAGTATAGCAATAAACTGAATAGATACGTCGGCCTAAGCCCTGTAAGCCTGAGCAACTCTAACTGCCGACGCGCCCTGGGTCCGCCTGGGTCAGTTAACGCAGGTTGTAAAAGGCCGAGCGGCCGGGGTAACTGGCGATGTCACCCAGGTCCTCTTCGATGCGCAGGAGCTGGTTGTATTTGGCCATGCGGTCCGAGCGGCTCAGGGAGCCGGTTTTGATCTGCCCGGCGTTGGTGCCCACGGCGATGTCGGCGATGGTGGAGTCTTCGGTCTCGCCCGAACGGTGGCTGATCACCGCGGTGTAACCCGCGCGTTTGGCCATCTCGATGGCGGCGAAGGTTTCAGTGAGTGTGCCGATCTGGTTGATCTTGATCAGGATCGAATTGGCAATGCCTTTGTCAATGCCTTCTTTCAGGATCTTGGTGTTGGTGACGAACAGGTCGTCGCCGACGATTTGCACTTTTTTGCCGAGGCGGTCGGTGAGAAGTTTCCAGCCATCCCAATCGTTCTCGGCCATGCCGTCCTCGATGCTGATGATGGGGTATTTGTCGACCCAGGTGGCCATCACATTGATCCACTCCTCAGACGAGAGCACCAGACCTTCGGCCTCAAGGTGATAGGCCTTGGTGCCGTTGGGGCCGTCCTTGTAAAACTCGCTGGCGGCGCAGTCCAGGCCCAGCGCGATCTGTTCACCGGCAACGAAGCCGGCGGCTGCGATCGCGTCGAGGATCATCTGTATCGCTGCTTCATGGTTGGGCACATTGGGCGCAAAACCACCTTCGTCGCCCACCGCCACACTCATGCCTTTGTCATGCAGGATTTTCTTCAAGGCATGGAACACCTCGGCGCCGTAACGCACCGCCTCCCGAAAGCTCGGCGCGCCCACCGGGATGATCATCAGCTCCTGCAGATCGAGGTTGTTGTTCGCATGCGCGCCGCCATTGACGACGTTCATCATCGGCACCGGCATCTGCATGCCGCCCATGCCGCCAAAATAACGGTACAGGGGCAAGCCGCTTTCTTCGGCTGCCGCGCGCGCCACCGCCATTGAAACCGCCAGCATGGCATTGGCGCCCAGGCGGGATTTGTTCTCGGTGCCGTCCAGGTCAATCAGGGTCTTATCGAGAAAACCCTGTTCCGAGGCGTCCAGGCCCAGCACTGCTTCGGAGATTTCGGTGTTGATGAACTCCACCGCCTTCAACACCCCTTTGCCGAGGTAACGTGATTTGTCGCCGTCGCGCAGCTCGATCGCTTCGCGCGAGCCGGTGGAGGCGCCCGAGGGAACGGCGGCGCGGCCCATGGTGCCGCTTTCCAGCAGCACATCACATTCCACGGTGGGGTTGCCGCGCGAATCCAGAATTTCGCGGCCGACGATGTCTACGATTGCGCTCATTGTTTACCTTGAAATAGAAAAATATCAGAAAAAATCGGCAGTTGAAAATTATCAAACCGGGGCAGAAACGCCCTCGACCAGCACCATGTTGAAAAAACTGGTGGCGCCAGCGCGTTTGGCTTTTGCAGCCCGGTACAACTCGCCATCGTAGAAGGCCTTGGCGCCTTCGAAGCTGGGAAATTTGAGCATCGCCACGCGGGCGGGTTGCCATTGGCCTTCCAGAGCCTCAAAACGCCCGCCACGCACCAGGTACTCACCACCCACCGCAGCGACGGCGGCAGGCGCCGCGGCCATGTACTGCTTGTATTGTTCGGTGTCGGAGATCTGCATGTCAACAACGATGTAGGCGGCGGGCATGGAACTCTCCTTGGGATTTATTTGAAATGACGGGGAAGATGCTGGACGACGGCGCGGAATTGGGTAAGCCGGCCACGACGCGTTGGCAAGGGCTCAAGCCACTGCTTTCAAACTCACGCCGGCGGCCTGGTGCGCCAGCGCCGCCTTGACGAAGGCATTGAACAGCGGATGCCCGTTCCATGGCGTGGATTTGAATTCGGGGTGAAACTGCACGCCCATAAACCAGGGATGCACGTTTTGTGGCAATTCGATAATTTCGGTGAGTTGCTCGCGTTGTGTGAGTGCCGAAATTACCAGGCCGGCACTGCGCAAGCGGCCCAGGTAATTCACATTGGCTTCATAACGATGGCGGTGCCGCTCGGTGACGACATTGCCGTAGATCTGGAAAGCCAAGGTGCCCGCGGCGACGTCGGAGCTTTGCGCGCCCAGGCGCATGGTGCCACCGAGGTCTGAGTGTTCGTTGCGCGTCTTGATGCTGCCGTCGGCGTCTTTCCACTCGGTGATGAGGGCGATGACGGGATGTGGGCAATCCGGCTCAAATTCGGTGCTGTTGGCGCCTTCCAGGCCCGCCACGTGGCGCGCAAACTCGATGGTGGCGACTTGCATCCCCAGGCAAATGCCCAGGTAGGGTACCTTGTTTTCACGGGCGAACTGGGCGGCGCAAATTTTGCCTTCGATGCCGCGTTTGCCGAAACCGCCGGGTACCAGGATGGCGTCGAACTTGGCGAGCTGCGAGACATTTTTGGCGGACAGGGTTTCGGAGTCGACGTAATCGATCTTGACCCGCACGTGGTTTTTCATGCCGGCGTGGCGAACGGCTTCGTTGAGGGATTTGTAGCTGTCGGAGAGGTCAACGTATTTGCCGACCATGGCGATGTTGATGTCGCCTTGCGGGTGTTCGGTGGCGTAGACCAGGTCATCCCAGCGTTTGAGGTTGGCTGGTGGTGTGTTGAGCCGAAGTTTGTCGCAAATCAGCCCATCGAGGCCCTGTTCGTGCAACATGCGCGGCACTTTGTAGATGGTGTCGACGTCCCACATCGAGATCACGCCCCATTCGGGCACGTTGGAGAACAGCGAAATCTTGTCGCGTTCTTCCTTGGGGATGGGACGGTCGGCGCGGCAGATCAGCGCGTCGGCCTAGATGCCGATTTCGCGCAACTGTTTGGCCGTGTGTTGCGTCGGTTTGGTTTTAAGTTCGCCTGCGGCGGCGATCCATGGAACGTAACTCAGGTGCACAAAAGCCGAGTTGTTCGGACCCATCTTGAGGCTCATCTGGCGCACCGCTTCCAGGAAAGGCAGGGATTCGATGTCGCCCACGGTGCCGCCGATTTCAACAATCGCCACATCAACGGCTTCGGGTGTGCCTGACTGTGAATCGCCACCTTGCACGGTGGCGCAGCCCGCGCCGCGTTTGACGAACTCCTGAATTTCATTGGTGACATGCGGGATCACCTGCACCGTCTTGCCCAGGTAATCGCCCCGGCGCTCTTTTTCGAGCACGCTTTTGTAAATCTGGCCCGAGGTGAAGTTGTTGCTGCGCTTCATGCGCGTGGTGATGAAGCGCTCGTAGTGGCCCAGGTCCAGATCGG
>JANNYX010000403.1:0-5708 GCA_031410295.1 Rhodoferax sp. | reverse complement strand
ACTTCACGATACCCCCCGACATCCAGGCCTACCTGGCCGAGCTTGACGCCTTCATCGAGCGCGAGATCAAGCCGCTGGAACAGCAAGACGACAACATCCGCTTTTTCGACCACCGCCGCGAATTCGCGCGGACCGATTTTGAGCGCGACGGTTTGCCGCGCCATGAATGGGAAGCCCTGCTGTCAGAGATGCGTCGGCGTGCCGACAAGGCCGGCCATTACCGTTACGCCCTGCCCACCGAATTTGGCGGCAAAAATGGCTCGAATCTCGCCATGGCCATCATCCGCGAACACCTGGCGGCCAAAGGTTTGGGGCTGCACAACGATTTGCAGAACGAAAGCTCCATCGTCGGCAATGCGCCCGTGGCGCTGATGCTGCGCGACTTTGGCTCGTCCGCGCAAAAGGCGCAATTCATTCCTGGCTTGCTCGACGGCAGCCTGCGTTTTGGTTTTGGCCTGACCGAGCCGAACCACGGTTCCGATGCGACCTGGATGGAAACCCGGGCCGTGCCCGCCACCCAAAGCGGCGATCCTGGCTGGCGCATTGACGGCGAGAAGATGTGGAACACCGGCCTGAACACGGCCACACATGACTTGGTCTTCGCCCGCACGTCGGGCAAAGATGGCGAAGCGCGCGGCATCACGTGTTTCATCGCGCCTACATCCGCGCCCGGCTTCAAAATCGAAGAATACCTGTGGACGTTCAACATGCCCACCGACCACCCGCGCATCTCGCTCACCGGCGTGTGGGTGGCTGCTGATGCAATCTTGGGCGAGCTTGGCCACGGCCTGGCGCTGGCGCAACACTTCGTGCATGAAAACCGCATCCGCCAGGCGGCGTCTTCGCTCGGCGCGGCGCAGTATTGCATCAACGAAAGTGTGGCTTACGCGCTGGTGCGCAAGCCCTTTGGCAAGCCGCTTTCCGTCAACCAGGGTATTCAGTTCCCGCTGGTCGAGCTGCACACCGAAGCGGCGATGTTGCGTGCGCTCATTTACCAGACCGCCTGGCGCATGGACCAAATGAGCAAACCCGAGGTGGCGCGGCAATTGAGCGACCAAGTCTCGATGTGCAACTACCGCGCCAACCGCCTGGTGTGCGACGCTGCCGACCGCGCCATGCAGGTTCACGGCGGCATTGGCTACTCGCGCCACAAACCGTTTGAGCACATCTACCGCCACCACCGGCGTTACCGGATCACCGAGGGCTCGGAGGAGATTCAGCTGCGCAAAGTGGCTGGACACCTGTTTGGCATGATCGGCAAGTCTGAGCCTGCGTGATGCGGCACACACCGCACACACGGTAGATTTGAGGGCATTTGTGACGACCGCCGCGCTTGCTGGCACTGTCTTGCACGAACCTGCTGCGCCTGATCACGCTCTACTCACGTCCGCCCTGCGCATTGCGCTGCCTGGGCCTGTCAGCGTCACGCGCTTGCGGCGGATCACGGCGGGCGCCACCAAACAAACCTGGCTGGTGGACGTGGTCGAACACGGCGAAGCGGGCCAGCTCATTTTGCAAATTTTGCCGCCCTCCAAGGTCGAATCAATGGCAGGCGCGGCACAGCGCACCCTCACGCCCGAACAAGACACGCGCATCATGCAACTCGCGCTGGCGCAGGGCGTTCCCGTGCCTGCGTTGGTGTTGAAACTCGAATCCGCCCACGGCCTGGGCCACGGCCAGATCACCCGTTTTGTGGCGGGCGAGACGCTGGCGCCAAAGATCCTGCGCGATGCGCGTTACACGCAGGCGCGCACCCGATTGACCGCGCAATGCGCGCAGGCGCTGGCGGACACGCACCGTATTGCCCCTGGCGACGCGACGTTTTTGCCACGCAAAAGCGCTGTGCATCAATGGCAGGACAACCGGTCGCAGGTCGACGCGAGCGGCGTGCGCCACCCGGCGCTCGAATGGGGCCTGCGCTGGATTGAAGAGCGCTTGGCTGCGCACGTCAATCTGCGGCCCGTGCCCGTGCATGGCGACTTCAGGCTGGGCAATTTCATCGTCAACGATGACGGCCTGGCCGCCGTGATCGACTGGGAGCTCGCCCACTTGGGCGATCCGATGCAAGACCTGGCCTGGTTGTGCCTGCGCACGTGGCGCTTCGGCGGCCCCGGCGAGGTGGGTGGTTTCGGCCAACGCGGCGAGCTCTACGCCGCCTATGAACGCAGCAGCGGCAGCGCGGTCAACGAACAACGCGTTTTCTTCTGGGAAATGGCCTGCCAAGTGCGCTGGGCGGTGATGTGTCTTGGCATGGGTTTGGGCGCAGCCACAGCCAGAGAGTTCGGCTCCACGCAGGGCGGCACATTCGTGAACCGGCCAGCCGTCAGCCTCGAACACAGGTTGATCGGCCGACGCATGGAGGAGCCCCTGTGGGACATGATCCAGCTTGCCAAAACCCGAGGGGACGCGTTGTGAGCCAAATCCCGTCAGACGCCGCGCTGCTGGCCGCCACCCTTGATTACCTCGAAGGCCAGCTCCTGCCCACGCTTGAAGGCGAGCACCGGTTCAAGACGCGGCTGGCTGTGAATGCGCTCAAAGCGCTTCAGCGTGGCCAGCGAGTGCAAGCGGGCGGTGACAAGGCAGCAGCCGACGCCTTTTCGCTTGACGCAGATCAAGGCCGCAGTGAACTGCTGGCCCTGAGCATACTCAACCAAGAAGTGGCGTTGTACGATGCGGGCACGCTGGCTCAGATCGAGCAAATGCTGAGAAAGTCATTGGCAATCAACAATCCGAAATGGATGAATAATTAATATACGTATTAATTTTAATCAGTGCGCCGGTTGGAGTTTCAGGTTCTAAAGGTCTTTGGACTAGCAAGTCACCAATTATTTGGTTATGTTGCTATACATTACGTAGCAAATGCTTGAGTTATCACCTTGTCCCACTGCACAAGGCTAGTGGGCAATTTGCGCGACGACAATTCGGGTGTGTCGATGGCATCGATGGCCTTCCAGTCTGGCCCAGGAGCTGCACCGCTGGCCGCGCCTACCTCGCCGCTGGGATGCAAATCAATTATATGTGTACGCACTAAAATAAGTAATAATAATTCTGCCTAAGGCCGTCAAAGAATAAACATACTTTGCTATATTTATTGCATCATTTATGACTATGTTATGTTCATTTTACATATCAATATAGTATTTACAAGAATTTTTGGACAACCTTACCCCATCGCCTTGGCCTGCCCCAACAGCAGCTCGCGTTCCTGGGTGTTTCGGGTCAAGCCGGCCGCGCGTTCAAACTCGGCACGGGCTTCAGCATGGCGGCCCAATTTGCCCAGCAGATCGGCGCGCACACTGGGCAACCACTGGTAAGCGGCCAAGCGCGAGTCGGCGAGCAAGGTGTCAACAATGACCAGCGCCGCTTGCGGCCCCTGCGCCATGCCCACCGCCACGGCACGGTTGAGCGCCACCACCGGTGACGGCGTCACCTGCGCCAGCAGGTCGTAGAGGGCGACAATGCGTGGCCAGTCAGTGTCAGCGGCCACCTGCGCGCGGGCGTGGCAGGCGGCTATTGCGGCTTGCAGGGTGTACCGGCCCATCGCGTCCTGCGCAACCGTCGCAACCGTCGCACCCACCGCACTCGGCCCACCCGCCCCAATCTCCAGACCCTTTGCACCTCTTGCACCTCTTGCACCTATTGCATCATTGGCACCCTTGGCACCGTTGGCACCATTCGCGTCGCCACCGCCGCTCAGAGTTTTCGCGCGATCCAGTGCCGTCAGGCCGCGGCGAATCTGCAGCTGATCCCAGGTGCGCCGATCCTGCGCCATCAACAACACCGGCTGGCCATTGGCATCCACTCTTGCAGCGGCGCGCGAGGCTTGCAGCTCCATCAGCGCCAGCAGCCCCTGCACTTCGGCCTTTTGTGGCGAGAGTTGCGCCAAAAGGCGGCCCAGGCGCAGCGCCTCGTCGGTCATGGCCGGGCGCATCCAGTCGTCGCCGCTGGTGGCGGTGTAACCCTCGTTGAAGATCAGGTAGATCACTTCGAGCACTGACTCAAGGCGCGGCGCCAGCGCATCGCCCAGTGGCAATTCAAACGGCACCTGCGCCTCGGCCAGAGCGCGTTTGGCGCGCACGATGCGTTGGGCGATGGTCGCTTCGGGGGCGAGAAAGGCGCGTGCGATCTCGGCGGTGGAGAGGCCACCGAGCAGCTTCAAGGTCAGCGCCACGCGGGCTTCGGTGGAGAGCACCGGGTGGCAGGCGGTGAAGATCAGGCGCAGCAGGTCGTCGCCCACCTCGTCGGCGCGGGCGGCGTCCAGCGCATCGACAAAATCCGGCACGATCAGGGCCTCTTGCGCTTCGAGTTCATGGCCGATCTCCTCGTGTTTCGCCACCAGCATCTTGGCGCGCCGCAAGTGGTCCAGCGCCCGGTTTTTGGCGGTGGCCATGAGCCAGGCGCCGGGGTTGGCGGGCACACCGTCTGCCGGCCAGTGCTCCAGCGCCGCCACCAGCGCGTCTTGCGCCAACTCTTCGGCCAGACCGATGTCGCGCACCAGGCGCGCCACGCCCGCGATGATCTTGGCGCCTTCTCTGCGCCAAATCTTTTCGATGGCACGCTGCGTGGCCTGCAGTGAATCTGGCATCAGCGGGCGACTCGAGGGCTCAGGCGGCAACCGTGGCTTCGGCCGGCGTGTGAATCAACCTTGGGGTCATGACAGTTCCTCAAGCCGTGGGTTGAGGTGATGCCTGAGCAGCTTTCTCCAGCGCCGCAATATCGATTTTTCCCATTGTCATCAGGGCCTGCATTACACGCGCGGCGCGGGCGGCATCCGGGTCAGCGAGCAGCGTGACCAGGCGGCGCGGAACGATTTGCCACGAGAGGCCATACTTGTCTTTGAGCCAGCCGCAACGGCTCTCGCTGCCGCCTTCACTGAGGCGCCGCCACAGGTCGTCCACCTCGTTCTGGTCGGCGCAATCGACGCTGAGCGAAATCGCTTCGGTGAAGGGGAACTGCGGTCCGGCATTGAGCGCCAACAGCGGCTGTCCTTCGAGTTCGAAGCGCATCGTCAGCACCTTGCCCTTGAGTTCGGGCATGGCATCGCCGTAACGTGCGGTGTCGATGATTCTGCCGCGCTTGAAAATTCCCAGGTAGTGGTTGACGGCCTCTTCGGCGTTGAAGTTGAACCAGAGGCAGGGGGTGATTTTCGCTGGGGTGTTCAGGGCGGTGTTCATGGCGACGAGTCCTTCCGTGAATAAAATGCGCAAAAATCAAATGCAATCAGGCAAAGCAGGGCCCGAGTTCCCGCACTTCCACAGTGCACCACTGCGCAGCAGGGCAGTCGGCGGCGATGGCAATCGCTTCGGCCTGGGTTTTGCAATCGAGCAGGAAGAAGCCACCGACCATTTCCTTCGACTCGGCGAACGGCCCGTCGACGATGGTCGAGCGCCCGCTGCGGCGTTGAAGGCGCGCGCCTTCGTCGGTGTCGGCGAGCGAGCTGCTCGCCAGCAGCACGCCGCGCGCCTGCAGCTCGGCGGTGAAGCCGAGCATGCGCTCGTAGACCTGTTGGCCAGCCTCGGTGCCGCGCGCGCGGCGCTGGCCGAGGGGTTCGATGATCAGCAGCATGTGGGGCATGGCGCCGCATTCTGCGCCATGCCCACCGGCACATTGTTTCGCGGCCTGGAGGCGCTTTCAGGCTTGGCGGCGCTTCGCCACCGTGGCCAGCAGCAGCAGGCCGCCGAGCATCAGCACGTAGGTGCCCGGCTCGG
>JANNYX010000402.1:0-13222 GCA_031410295.1 Rhodoferax sp. | reverse complement strand
GCCGCCTTTTGACGCGCAATCCTGTCAACTTCAACTGCATCGACTTGCATCGACATTCAACAAAAAGCCCCGCCATCCTTGGACGGCAGGGCTCATGTTACTGGAGGCGCGACCCGGAGTCGAACCGGGCTAGACGGATTTGCAATCCGTTGCATAACCGATTTGCTATCGCGCCAATCAAAAGGCCAGCAAAAAGGGAAGCCAGAGCTTCCCTTTTACAAAATCTGGAGCGGGAAAAGAGTCTCGAACTCTCGACCTCAACCTTGGCAAGGTTGCGCTCTACCAACTGAGCTATTCCCGCATTTCAAGCCCTGAATTATAACGCAATTTTTGCCGCTTCAACCCGCAGGCAGGACAAAACTACACCGTGCACAAACACCGCTACTGGTTTACCTTGAAGTCGTGAATTCCAGGGCAAACCCAAACGTGGCTCAGTGCTTTATCGCCGGGCCGGTGACTGCACCGGTGTGCTCAGCTGAGCCCGTAACCAGTGTCGGCGCTGCAACCGGCGCCACTGCGGCCAGCTCTTCTTCCGGCAGCGGCTGAGGCATGCGCACGAGCGCGATTTCCAGCACCTTGTCGATCCAACGCACCGGCACGATTTCCAGGTTGTTCTTGACGTTTTCGGGGATCTCCTGAAGGTCTTTGGCGTTCTCTTCCGGGATCAGAACGGTCTTGATGCCGCCGCGCAAGGCAGCCAGCAGTTTTTCTTTCAAACCACCGATTGCCGTGACTTCGCCACGCAGTGTGATTTCGCCCGTCATCGCCACGTCACCGCGCACCGGGATACCGGTCAAGGCAGAAACAAAGGCGGTGGTCATAGCGGCGCCAGCACTGGGACCGTCTTTGGGGGTCGCGCCGTCCGGCACATGGATGTGGATGTCTTTTTTCTCGAAAATTTCGTCTTTGATGCCCAGGCGCGCAGCACGGCTGCGCACCACCGTGCGTGCGGCTTCCACTGACTCTTTCATCACGTCGCCCAGGGAACCGGTGCGGGTGATGACACCTTTGCCGGGCATCAGCGCAGCTTCAATGGTCAACAGGTCGCCACCGACCTCGGTCCACGCCAAACCAACCACCTGACCGACCTGGTTTTGCTCTTCGGCTCGGCCATAGGTAAATTTGCGCACACCCAGGAAGTCATTCAGGTTATTGGCATCCACCTTGACCTGCGGCGTCATTTTTTTAAGCTGCAGCCCTTTGACCACCTTGCGGCAGATCTTGGAGAGTTCACGTTCAAGCGAACGCACACCGGCTTCACGTGTGTAATAACGCACGATGTCGCGCACGGCGTCTTCGGTGACCAGCAATTCAGCTTCTTTCACACCGTTGTTCTTGAGCTGCTTGGGCAAGAGGTAGCGGCAGGCGATATTGGTTTTTTCGTCCTCGGTGTATCCCGAAAGGCGGATGACTTCCATGCGGTCCAAGAGCGCCGGGGGAATGTTCATCGAATTGGAAGTGGCGACAAACATCACGTCGCTCAAGTCGAAGTCGACCTCGACGTAGTGGTCGCCGAACTTGTGGTTTTGCTCCGGGTCCAGCACCTCCAGCAAGGCGCTGGACGGATCACCGCGAAAATCCGTGCCAAGTTTGTCGATTTCGTCAAGCAAAAACAGCGGATTGCGCGCACCAACCTTGGTCAGGCTCTGCAGCACTTTGCCCGGCATTGCGCCGATGTAAGTGCGCCGGTGGCCGCGAATTTCGGCTTCATCGCGCATGCCGCCCAGGGCCATGCGCACATATTTGCGCCCGGTCGCCTTGGCGATGGATTGTCCGAGTGATGTTTTGCCGACGCCAGGAGGGCCAACCAGACACAGGATTGGCGCTTTAAGCTTGTCGACCCGTTGCTGCACGGCAAGGTATTCCAGGATGCGGTCTTTGACGCGATCCAGACCAAAGTGATCTTCATTCAGCACGGTTTCGGCATTGACCAGGTTGTGCTTGATCTTGGTCTTGTTGCTCCAGGGCAAGCCGGTGAGCACGTCGATGTAGTTACGCACCACCGTGGCTTCGGCCGACATGGGCGACATAAGCTTGAGCTTCTTGAATTCGCCCTCGGCCTTCTTCAACGCCTCTTTGGGCATTTTGGCGGCCTTGATTTTTTTCTCTATCTCGTCGATGTCGGCGCCGTCTTCCCCTTCACCGAGCTCTTTCTGGATCGCCTTGACCTGTTCGTTCAAATAAAAATCGCGCTGGTTTTTTTCCATTTGACGCTTGACGCGGCCGCGGATTTTTTTGTCGACATTCAGGATTTCGACTTCGCGCTCAATCTGTTCAAACAGGTTTTCCAGGCGCTCATGGATGCTTGAGAGTGCCAGCACCGCCTGCTTGCTGTCCAGCTTGAGGGGCAAGTGTGCGGCGATGGTGTCGGCCAGGCGTCCGGGATCGTCGATGCTGGAGATCGATGTCAGGATCTCGGGGGGGATTTTTTTATTGAGTTTGACGTACTGGTCAAATTGCTGCATGACGGCCCGGCGCAAGGCCTCAATTTCGCTGGATTTGACGTTGGCCTGCGCCAGCATTTCGGCATCCGATTCCACCGGTGTCACGTTGGCGGAAAAAAACAGTTCGCCGTCTTCAATCTTGTTCACCACGGCGCGCTGCTGCCCTTCGACCAACACTTTAACCGTGCCGTCCGGCAATTTAAGCATCTGCAAAATGGTGGACACGCAGCCCACTTCGAACATGTCGGCAACCACCGGGTCGTCCTTGGCGGCAGCCTTCTGGGCTACCAGCATGATGCGGCGCTCGTCCGCCATGGCGGCCTCAAGGGCCTTGATGCTCTTTGGGCGCCCAACAAACAGGGGAATTACCATGTGAGGAAACACCACCACATCGCGCAAAGGCAATAGTGGCAAGTCGATCGCGGTGGGGGGGAGTGCAATATGGCCTGGCATGGGAACCCTTAATTTACAAACAAGTCAAGCCTGATCCACTACGCTTTTTTGGCGGTTTCACGGTAAACCAAAAGTGGCGGCTTGTTTTCTTCTATGGTGGATTCGTCGACCACCACCTTGTCGACATTCGACGTGGTGGGCAACTCAAACATGGTGTCGATCAGCGCTTGTTCAAGGATCGAGCGCAAACCACGAGCACCGGTTTTACGGGCCAGGGCTTTCCTGGCGATGGCTTTGAGGGCCGAAGGACGGATTTCAAGGTCGACCCCCTCCATCGCCAGCAACTTGCCGTATTGTTTGACCAGCGCATTTTTAGGCTCGACAAGAATCTGCACCAAGGCGTCTTCGGAGAGCTCAGCCAACGTCGCCACAACCGGCATGCGGCCAACCAGCTCGGGGATCAAACCAAACTTGATCAAATCCTCAGGCTCCACGTCTTTGAAAGTTTCCGTCAGGCTGCGCTGCGCCTTGCTCTTGACTGCAGCGCCAAAACCGATGCCGGAAGACTCGGTGCGCTGTTCGATGACCTTCTCCAGCCCCGAGAACGCCCCGCCACAAATGAAAAGGATGTTGGTCGTATCAATCTGAACAAAATCCTGGTTGGGATGTTTGCGCCCACCCTGAGGAGGCACACTCGCCATGGTGCCCTCGATCAATTTGAGCAAAGCCTGTTGCACGCCTTCGCCCGAGACGTCTCGGGTAATGGATGGGTTGTCGGACTTGCGCGAGATCTTGTCGATCTCGTCGATGTAGACAATGCCGCGCTGGGCGCGATCAACCTCGTAATTGCAGCTTTGCAATAGTTTGAGGACGATATTCTCAACGTCCTCACCCACATAGCCCGCTTCGGTCAAGGTGGTGGCATCAGCCATCACAAAAGGCACGTCAAGCATCCGCGCCAGTGTCTGGGCCAACAAGGTCTTGCCAGAACCCGTAGGACCAATCAGCAATATATTGCTTTTGGTCAGTTCAATGTCGTCCTTTTTGGCCTTTTCCTTGTGACGCAGACGTTTGTAGTGGTTATAAACAGCGACCGCCAAGGTGCGTTTGGCAGGCTCCTGTCCAATGACGTAATTGTCGAGATTGGCCTTGATTTCAACCGGAGTAGGCAAATCGCCTTTTCCTTCACGCGCATCAACCGCCGCCGGTAGCTCGTCCCGGATGATTTCATTGCACAACTCAATACATTCGTCACAGACGAAAACCGATGGACCAGCAATGAGCTTTTTGACTTCATGCTGGCTCTTGCCGCAAAAAGAACAAAAAAGTGTCTTCTCGCCGGACGCGCTTTTTTTCTCAGCCATGTCAATCGTGCCCCGTTGAAGTGGTAGTCAGATGATAGCCAATCAGGCGGCAATCGTTGTTTTGCGCGACCGCGGCACGCAACAGCAGTTGCTACCAAACAACGGCGCGGTCAGCAGCCTCCCTTCAAGGGCGTTTGGCGATGACTTGGTCAATCAAACCGTACTCTTTGCATTCGTCAGCAGACATGTAGTAATCACGTTCCGTATCGCGTTCGATCCGCTCCAGTGGCTGTCCAGTGCGCTCGGCCAAAATTTTGTTGAGCTGCTCACGGGTTTTAAGAATCTCGCGCGCCTGAATCTCGATCTCCGTGGCTTGACCTTGACTTCCGCCCGACGGCTGGTGGATCATGACTTTGGAATTAGGCAGTGAGAACCGTTTGCCCTTTGCGCCGGCGGCCAGGAGGAATGCTCCCATGCTGGCGGCCATACCAGTGCACAAGGTGGAAACGTCGGGTTTGACGAAATTCATGGTGTCGAAAATTGCCATACCGGCTGAAACCGAACCACCTGGAGAATTGATATAGAAGGAGATGTCTTTGTCCGGGTTTTCGCTTTCCAGGAACAACAATTGGGCGACCACCAGGTTGGCCGTCTGGTCATTGACCGGCCCCACCAGAAATATCACGCGCTCCTTGAGCAAACGTGAATAAATGTCGTAGGAGCGCTCGCCACGGCCCGATTGCTCGATCACCATCGGCACCATGCCAAGGCCTTGGGTTTCAAACGCTGAGTTCTGAATGTTCATAGCTGTTCCCGGTCGGTTAGGCGGGTCCGTTGAGTTTTAACGATTTGCGTGCTGCTCAGGATGACATGGGGACATTCGCAAATACTGCAAGCCCCGGAACGCCGTCAAGGAGGCCCTGAGCGCCGCCCCCAAGATCAGCTCTGCCCCATCAAATCATCAAACGAAATGGTTTTCTCGGTCACCTTGGCCCGTGCAAGAACAAAGTCCGTGACGTTGTTTTCCAGCACGATCGCCTCTACTTCTGCCATGCGCTTCTTGTCACCGTAGTACCAACGCACAACTTCAGTCGGCTTTTCGTAACTGGCCGCGAGTTCTTCGATATGCGATTTGATCTGTTCTGCCTTGGCCTGCAGGTTATGGGTTCGAACCAACTCACCCACTGCCAAGCCCAAGCGAACGCGGCGCTCGGCCTGAGGGCGGAACAAATCTTCAGGGATAGGTGCCTTGTCGGCATCTTTGACGCCACGCTGCTTCAAATCGGCGCGCGCACCCTCAACCAGGCGGTTCAGTTCGGACTGAACGCTGGACTTGGGCAAATCGAGTTCCGCGGCGCCGACGACCGCGTCCATGGCAGCCTGTTTGTTGCGGGCCAACAGACGAAATTTGACTTCACGCTCGAGATTTTTGCGAATGTCGGCGCGCAAGCCGTCCACACTTGCATCGGCGATACCCAAAGACTTGGCCATTGCTTCGTTGATGTCCGGAAGGTGTGCCGACTCTATTTTTTTGACCGTCACCATGAAATCGGCGGCTTTGCCAGCAACCTCCTTGCCATGGTAGTCAGCCGGAAATGCCAACTGAAAGGTCTTGCTTTCACCAGTTTTCATACCGTGCACGGCCGACTCGAACTCCTTGAGCATCTGGCCTTCACCCACGATAAACTGGAAATCAGAAGCCTTGCCACCCTCAAAGGGCTCACCGTCAATCTTGCCTTCAAAATCCACATTGACGCGGTCGCCCTCGACGGCACCTGCATCTTGCGCACGCTGGGAAAAGGTGCGGCGTTGCTTGCGCAAAATTTCCACCGTCTTGTCAATGGCAGCGTCAGTCACCTGCGCGTTCAGACGCTCTATCTGCGCTGCGCCGAGGTCCCCCATCTTGACTTCCGGGAAAACCTCAAACACGGCATCAAATGCCATTTCACCTTCGGGGGCAGCTTCGTTTTCGGTAATTTTTGGTTGCCCGGCAACCCGCAATTTGGCCTCGTTGGCGGCGCTTGCAAAGGCTTCGCCCACTTTGTCATTCATGACTTCGTAATGGACTGAATAGCCATAACGCTGCGCCACCACATTCACGGGAACCTTGCCTGGGCGGAAACCATCCATCTTGACGGTGCGGGCGAGTCGTTTCAAGCGGGAGTCAACCTCAGACTTGATGACGCCAACCGGCAGGGTCAAGGTCATTTTTCGCTCAAGTTTCTCTAATGTTTCAACAGTAACGGCCATGGATTGACTCCAAAATAGTGGGCTGAGGTTTTGCCTGGTGCGCGGGGGGGGACTCGAACCCCCACACTGTTACCAGCGTCAGGACCTAAACCTGGTGCGTCTACCAATTTCGCCACCCGCGCAAAAAATCCAGGACGGCCATCCAGCCGTCCCGCAGATTGATCAGCCTTCCATTTTAACCTCAGGTAGAAGCAGGATCCGACGGCATCTAACGGCAATCTGATGGCAAGCCTGCGTCAAACGATACCCGGCGTGTTGCGACGAATTCGGAACCAGGCGGCGTACATAGCTGGTAAAGCCAGAAGTGTCAAAATCGTTGCCACCACCAGGCCCCCCATGATGGCAATCGCCATTGGCCCCCAGAACACCGAGCGAGACAGGGGGATCATTGCCAAAACTGCTGCCGCTGCTGTCAACACAATCGGTCGCATCCGCCTGACGGTGCTCTCCACAATGGCATCCCAGGCAGGCACACCGACGTCGCGTTCCTGTTCGATCTGGTCGATCAGGATCACGGAGTTGCGCTGGATCATGCCCATTAGCGCAATTACGCCAAGAAGCGCCACAAATCCGAATGGACGGTCAAATATCAATAGGGCACCGGCAACCCCGGCAATCCCGAGAGGCCCGGTCAAAAACACCAACATAGCGCGGCTGAAACTGTGCAGTTGGATCATCAATAACGTGAAGGTGATGAACAACATGATTGGCACACCAGCGGCAATGGATGCAGACCCTTTGCTGCTTTCTGCCACGGCGCCGGCAACGGTAATGAAGTAGGCCGCGTCGCCGGCCGTGTGCCATTTTTTCTCCAGTGCCTTGAGGTCGGGCAACATTTCGTCGGTGACCGTGGCAGCTTGAAGGCCTTCGACAATGTCACACTGCACAGTAATAGCGTAATCCCGGTTGTCGCGCCAGAGAACGCCGGGTTCCCAAGCGAAAACTGGTCGGGCGATCTGTGTCAATGGAACCGACTTGCCGGACGCAGTGGGCAAATAGGCGTTGGCCAGATCAGTCAACGCGTCGCGCTCCTCAAGTGGCTGGCGCAACACTATTTCAATCAGTTTGTCGTCTTCGCGAAATTGGCCAACAGTAACGCCAGACAAAATCGTACGCGATGCCTGTGATATCGACTGGCTGGTGACACCTAACGCGCGCGCCTTGGCCTGATCAACCTCCAGACGCAGTACTTTGACAAACTCGTTCCAGTTGTCGTTCACGCCACGCGCATTGGCGTTTTTCAGCATGGCAGCTCTGACCTCATCGGCCTTTTCGCGCAGCACGACCGGATTGGGTCCGCTCACGCGAAATTGAACTGGATAAGCCACCGGCGGGCCATTGGGCAAAAGCTTCACGCGCCCACGAACTTCAGGAAACTCGGTCGCCAATATCGCGGGCATACTCATTCGCAAAGACTCCCGTATCCCAAGGTCCTTTGGCAATACGATGACTTGCGAAACATTTGACTGCGGAAAGATGGTTTCCAGCGGAAGGTAGAACCTGGGAACGCCAGTGCCGACCCAAGTGGTCACGCTGTCAACACCATCCTCCTTCATCACCCTTGCCTCAAACCGTTTCACCACGGCCTCGTTCGCCGAAAAAGAAGTTCCTTCAGGAAACCAGAGCTCTACAAGCAACTCGGGGCGGCTCGAATCGGGGAAAAACTGCTGCTGCACCTTACCCATGCCAAACAGGCCCAAGGCAAAAATCAGCAATGTCGCGCCAATTGTGATCCAGCGGTATTCAACACACCAATCCACGGTCTTTCGGAATCGGCGGTAAAACGCACCGTCAAAACTTTCATGGGCCTGCTGCGCTTGTTGCGCCCGCGGCGCCAGAGCATTCGCTTGGTTGCGCGTGGTTTTTGCAAACTCATCCTGCTGCATCAGACGCGCTCCAGAAGCATGCTCCAAGGGAATCTGACTGCCAAAGTGGGACGGCACCCTAAGCAACAGCGTTCCCAGGTACGGGACAAAATAGACCGACACAAACCAGCTCAAGACCAGAGCGATAACGGTTACCGCAAAGATTGCAAATGTGTACTCGCCTGTCACGGATTTCGCGATGCCGATCGGCAAAAACCCGGCAGCCGTGATTAATGTGCCCGTCAGCATTGGCATGGCGGTAGCGTCATAGGCAAAAGTTGCGGCGCGTACTTTGTCGAATCCCTCTTCCATTTTGCGCACCATCATCTCAACGGCGATGATGGCGTCGTCCACCAGCAACCCAAGTGCAATGATGAGAGAACCCAGAGATATTTTGTGCAGGCCAATGTCCCAGTACCACATCGCCAGGAAAGTGACTGCCAGCACGAGCGGAATGGTGATGCCGACGACCAGCCCCGGACGCATGTCAATGTAATACCGTCGGAACAGGTTTTTTTCCTGGATGCGCACGTGAAAGCCAAGCGCCACGAAACTGACGATCAGCACAATGGCGACCGCTTCAATCAGCACAGCGATAAATTCGTTGACCGATTTCGCCACCGCGACTGGCTGGTCCTGGATCTGCGCCAGCTTCACGCCAAGCGGCAGTGCGGCCTCGATGTCAGTGGTTGCAATTTTCAGGGATTTCCCCAAACTGATGATGTCGCCTCCGCGGGCCATTGAAACGCCCAGGGCAATCACCTCCTTGCCCTGGTGGCGGACTTTCGTCTGTGGCGGATCAGCGTAACCGCGCGAAATTTTTGCGATGTCGCCGAGGCGAATCTGGTTGCCACTGGCACCCCGAATCGGCATGGCTGCCAGTTGTGCCGTGGTTTCGAACTGCCCGGCAACCCGCACTGCAATAGTGTCAACTGGTGATTGCATGGCTCCGGCCGATTCAATGGCATTTTGTTGGCCAAGTTGCCCCAGCACCTGCCCCATGTCAAGACCAAGTTGTGCCAGACGCTTTTGGGAAATTTCTATGAAAACCTTCTCGTCCTGCGCGCCCATGAGCTCGACCTTGCTGACATCTTTCACCCGCAGCAACTGCTGGCGAACGTCCTCAGCGAAGAATTTCAGTTCCGCGGGACTGAAGCCGTCAGACTCCAGCGCGTAAATCACCCCAAAAACGTCGCCAAAATCGTCGTTGAAAAACGGACCAATGGTGCCCGGTGGAAGGGTCGACTGCATGTCGCCGACCTTCTTGCGCACCAAATACCAAATGTTGGCAACCTCTGAAGCTTTGAAGTCGTCCTTCAACTGGAAAATGATCTGTGATTCACCCGGTTTGGAATAACTGCGGATTTTGTCAACCTTGGGGACTTCTTGAAGTGCATGCTCCAGTTTGTTTGTAATCTGCTCCGCAACTTGCAGCGCTGTTGCGCCCGGCCAATAGGTGCGTACCACCATGGCGCGAAAGGTGAAAGGCGGGTCTTCATCCTGGCCGAGCTGAAAATACGCAACAAATCCCAACAGCATCAACACCACCAGCAAATAACGAGTCAGCGCCGGATGCTCCAGCGCCCATTTGGAAAGGTTGAAATGATCAGGTGAACTGGTAATTGCCATCACATCCTCATTTCGACGAAGGCGTGACTGGCGTCGTCGGCGCCGGGGTTTTGGCGGCGACATCATTTTCCCTTCTATCCTTGTACAGTGCCACCTTCTGCCCTGCCTGCAGCACGTGGACACCGGCAGCAACAACCAGCATTCCCGGCGAGACGCCGCTTGAAACCACAACCTCATTGCCTTCCGCGGCCACAATTTCTACATTTTGGGACTTCACGGTCATGGAGGAGCGATCGACGACCCAAACCGCTGTGGACTTTCCCTCGCGTTTTAAAGCGCTTGTTGGCAATTTGATGACTTCAACACCTGCCATGGACAAAGCCTGCGGGATGACGTTCACAGTGGAACCAAGGGCCAGGGCCTCCGAACTCTCCATCGACACTTTGACCTGAAACGTTCTCGTCACAGGGTCAGCAATGGCGCCAACTTCCCTCACTTTGCCCATCACCTTTGTGCCGCTAGACCACGCGCTGACCGCCACGATTGAACCCATGGTGACCAAGGATACTTTGTCTTCTGGAACCGAAAACACGACATCTCGGGGGCCGTCTTTGGCGATGCGCACGATCGACTGGCCAGCCGCGACGACCTGCCCGGCCTCGGCGTCGACACCAATCACCACGCCAGCCACATCGGAGGCAAGCCGCGCATAACCGGTCTGGTTGCGCTGCGACGAGAGCTGTGCCTGCGCTTGCTCAAGCTGCGCCTCAGCGCCCTTGACGGCCGCGTCGCGTCGATCGAGTTCAACACCACTGATGAAGTTTTGGTCCTTGAGTTCGCTGAATCGTTTGTATTCGGCAATCGTCAAATTGCGGTTGGAGGTGGCCGCCGTTACCTGGGCTTTGGCTGCCTCTGCTGCGAGCACGGAATCACGAGCATCAAGCTGGGCCAGAAGTTGACCCGCTTTTACCCGCTGGCCTGGCTCCACGACACGCTGCACGACCTTTCCCGCCAACCGAAAACCGAAGCGCGACTCAACTCTAGCTCGCACCTCGCCAGAAAATTCCGAGCCAGACTCCATTTTTGAGGTGCTTACCGTAACCACTTTGACGGCACGAACGGGTTCCAGGACGGGCGCCGGCTTTGAGCAGCCGCCCACCAGCAAAGCACCGCCTGCCAGTGACCATAGGCCCACTCGCCCTGCGGCGCCTGAGGCGCGCTGTGTCAACCGGTCAGAGGTATCGCCATTTGCCGCTGACTTGGTCGAAGCAACGGCAAATTGGGTAAATCGCAGAAATGGCATGGCAGACCCGTAATAATTGCCCATGAGCGGGCGAACCCCTGATTCCAATAGCATCGGTACCATTGGTCGGAAGGACAATTTTAGGTGCCCAAACCCCGGTATTGTCAAGATTTATAGCATCGCAGACAGGGATGACAGCGCATATAAGCCACAAACGGGCGAAATGTAGTCCACACGTCAGACCTAGCGCGTGCCAATTCGCACCCAATTCCTCTGCAAATTTATGGCTCAATTGTCACCTGTGTCGAATTCGCCTTCAGCCCGGCCACTTCCTGCCGATATGTTGGCTGCCAAACACTACGAAAATTTTCCCGTTGCCTCCTGGTTATGCCCATCCCATCTTCGCGCGCCAATTGCGGCCATTTACCAGTTTGCCCGAACTGCCGATGACCTGGCCGATGAAGGTGAAGCCTCGCCACAAGAAAGACTGGACGATCTGGCTGCCATGCGCGCGGACCTGGCTTGCGCCAGCCGCGGCGAGCGCCACAGCGACCGTTGGCCCGCAGTATTTGACGCCTTGTCGCCTGTCCTGGCGCAATTCAAGCTACCCGTCACACTGCTGACCGACCTGCTTGGCGCGTTCGAGCAGGATATCGCCAAGACCCGAGACCACGCTGGCTACCGCAATCACGCCGAATTGCTGGACTATTGCAGTCGGTCAGCAAACCCCATCGGCCGCCTCCTTTTGCACCTGTACAGCGTCAACGACGAAACGTCTTTGTCATTGAGCGACCACATTTGTTCTTCCTTGCAACTCATCAATTTTTGGCAGGACCTGGGCGGCGACCTGGCGCGTGGCCGCTATTACCTGCCCGAGGACGAATGCGCCCGTTTTCAAGTGACTCCCATTGATCTGCGTTCAGCGAAGCCAAGCCTACCGGTTTTGTCGCTGATAGCCGCCCAGGTCAACCGGGCGAAAACGATGATGCTTGTCGGCGCGCCACTGGCAAAACGCGTTCCAGGCAGAGCCGGCTGGGAGTTGCGCATGGTCGTGCAAGGTGGTTTGCGCATCATTGAGAAAATGGAGCGCTTGAAGTTCGACACCCTGTCCTCAAGACCCAAAATTACTGCCTTGGATGTGCCGCTCATGTTTTGGCGCGCACTTTGGATGTAGTTGCGCTGGCAAGGCTCGTCCGGGGCAGGCGAGCCAACGACACCCGTTCGATTCCACGTCCAGGAACTGGCAGGCCAAACTGTGATGGCGCAAAAATAGACTGACAATCTGGCGATGACCCCCGAGCAATACGTTCAAGAGAAAGCCGCGGCATCCGGAAGCAGTTTCTACTATGCTTTCCTGTTCTTGCCCAAGTCGCGGCGCGCCGCCATCATCGCTTTTTACGCGTTCTGCCGTGAAGTTGACGACGTGGTTGACGAAATGGACGATTCTGGTGTGGCTCGCACGAAACTCGCCTGGTGGCAGTCTGAGGTCAGCAAATCTTTCAGTGGTCAGCCCAGCCACCCTGTCATGAAAGCCTTGATGCCGCTGGCCGCGCGCTACAACATCGAAGCGCGGCAGCTGTTGGCCGTCATCGAAGGCTGCCAAATGGATTTGGAGCAAACCCGGTATCTGGATTTCCCGAATTTGCAGCGCTACTGCCACCTGGTCGCGGGCGTAGTAGGGGAAGTTGCGGCCAGCATTTTTGGCCAGTCTCAGCCGCAAACCACCGAATACGCGCATACCCTTGGCCAGGCTTTGCAACTGACCAACATCATCCGCGATGTTGGTGAAGACGCCATGCGCGGGCGCATTTACCTGCCGGTCAACGAGCTGCAACAGTTCGATGTGAAGGCGCATGAAATATTGAAGCGCGGGTATTCCGAGCGTTTCACGGCGTTGATGAAGTTCCAGGCAGCCCGCGCCCACCGGCTTTACGATGAAGCCCTCGAACTGTTGCCGGATGCGGACCGTCGCGCGCAAAAACCCGGCTTGATGATGGCCAGCATCTACCGCACACTGTTGCGGGAAATCGAACGGGACAATTTCCAGGTGATGCACCAACGCGTCAGCCTCACGCCGCTGCGCAAATTTTGGCTGGCGTGGCGGGTGCAGGCGCTGGGCAAAGTCTGACATGCGTTTGGCCGTCATTGGGGCCG
>JANNYX010000401.1:0-3249 GCA_031410295.1 Rhodoferax sp. | reverse complement strand
CAGCGCCTGCAGGAAGCGCAGATAGTCGCCTTGCGTGGTCAACAGCCCGCCGGTGCCCGCGTGGCGCGCCACTGGCTTCACAAAGGCATCGGGCCAGGGCACGTTGTGTGTCGGGTGCAAACCCGGCAAGTCTGGCTGTTGCAGGTTTTCACCGCGGTACAGCGGCACCAGGCGTGCGCGATTTTTTGGCGCCACCACGTAGCCCGTATCGACCATCTCCAGCGGGTCAAAAATGCGCGTCTGCAAAACAGTTGCGTAATCTTTGCCGGTGATGATCTCCATAAGCCGCGCCAACAGGTCTGCGCCCAACGCGTAGTCCCACCCCTGGCCGGGCTGGAAGCTCAAGGGCAGCGCCGCCAGCCGCGGCATGGCCTCGGCCAGGCTCAAATTGGGCGAACGCACGCCCGAGTCCGTGTAAGCCTTGTAAATCACTGTACCGGGATCGAAGACGCCGTGGCTCAGCCCCGAGGTATGGGTGAGCAGGTGGCGAATGGTGATGTCGGTTTGCAGCGCTTCGGTATCGTGCAGGTCTTGCGCGCCAGGCCGCAAAACGCGCACTGGCCCAAATTCCGGCAGCCAGTTCTTGATGGCGTCATCCAGCCCAAAATGGCCTTCGTCCATGAACATCAGGGTGAGCGCGGAGGTGATCAGTTTGGTGCTGGAGAAGGCGCGCTGGATGTGGTCACGCCGCAGCGTCTCACCCGTCGCCAGGTTGGCCAGACCCGTGCAGAAGTCATCCACCACTTGCCCGTGCTGCAGCACCATGGCCGAAGCACCGGCCAGGCGGCGCTGGTCCACCTGGTCTTGCAGCACTTGGTGTGATTCAGAGAAATTAACCATCCACCCGATGCTACTTCAAGCGCACGGATTGCACTTTTGCGAGGGGCGCACTACGCTTCGCGCTTTGCAACCCCTTCAGGAGCCTCCCGATGCCAGCCATCGCGCCACGCCTCACCGCCCAAGACTTTGACCAGGAGCTGCTGATTCTTTTTGACGCCTACGTGCACGGCAACATCGACCGGCGCGGTTTTCTGGACAAAGCGCAGAAGTTTGCCGTCGGTGGCATGACGGCGGTTGGCCTGCTGGCGGCCTTGAGCCCGAACTTCGCCTTCGGCCAGGTGGTCCCGATAACCGATGCGCGCATCAAGACCGAAACGCTGGAATTCCCCACGCCGGGTTACGGCAAGATGAAAGGCTACCTGTGCCGCCCGGCCAGCGCCACCGGCAAACTCCCGGCTGTGCTGGTGGTGCATGAAAACCGCGGCCTCAACCCGCACATCGAAGACATCGCGCGGCGCCTGGCGGTCGATGGTTATATGGCCTTCGCTCCCGATGCGCTCACACCTTTGGGCGGGTACCCGGGTGACGAAGACCTGGCGCGCACACTTTTTGCGCAACTGGATCAAAACAAAACGCGCGAGGATTTTGTCGCCGCCACAAATCTGCTCAAAACCCGCGCGGACGGCACCGGCAAGATTGGTGTGGTCGGTTTTTGTTATGGCGGCGGCATGGCGCACACACTGGCCACGCGCCTGCCTGATCTGGCGGCAGCCGTGCCGTTTTACGGCAACCACCCCGCCAGCGAAGACGCGGCCAAAGTCAATGCGCCCTTGTTGATCCATTTCGCCGGGGTCGACGAGCGCATCAACGCCGCCTGGCCAACCTATGAAGCCGCGCTCAAAGCCGCCGGCGCCAAATACACGGCCCACGAGTATGCCGGCACCCAACACGGTTTCAACAACGACACCACACCGCGTTTCGACGCCGCAGCCGCGCGCCTGGCGTGGGAACGCACGATGGCGTTTTTCAAACAGACGCTATTATAAAAGTAGCAAACTATCTATATTATTTGACGGCCTTAGCTCCGAATTTCTTAAGGTTTGGAAAGAGCTGCCGCAAAAAGCTTCCAGATAGACGCCGCAGGTACATCCCAGTGGCCAAACCACCAGTCAGTTTCTTGCGCTTGCAAACGCGCAAGGTGCTTGATCTCTTCAGGACTTCGCCTTCTTTGGCGGCTTCGAAGGTTTCGACTTGCCAGCGCGGTTGAGGGCGACCGCTTGGCGAACCAGCGCCTTGAAGGCGGACGCGTCAACTGCTTCGCCTTCGTGGAGGTCGATCGCACGGCGTGCGTTGCCGTCGAGACTCGCGTTGAAGAGACCGGCCGGGTCCTCCAGGGACGCGCCCTTGGCGAAGGTCAGCTTCACCTTGCCCTTGTAGGATTCGCCCGTGCAAATGATGCCGTCGTGCGACCACACCGGCGTGCCGGGCTTTGTTGGTGTGACCCACTTCCACTCCTCGACGACGTCAGTATCTGCTTGCCGGATGAGCTGGCGCATCATGCCGAGCGTTTCCCCGCGCCAGTCCCCGAGTTCGGCGATTCTTTTCGAGATGAGATCTGATGCCGACTGGCCTTGGCTCGCGTCCGGATTTTTCATGTGCTTATCCTGGAAGGTCCAGATTTATTTCCTTTGCGGGACAGTGGAAGATAGTCCTGCAAGACTTCGGAACGGCGCTGCATCACTCGAAGCCTGCCACTCTAAAGCGGTAATGCGTCGTTGCCCGCCTGACTAGGCACCAACTTCAACGTACTCCACATGACTGGCTGGCGGGGGGACAGGTAAGCCGTCTTCGACCAATCCTTCAATATGAAAAGCAATCGCTTCGCTAATTTCTGATTCGACCTCGCTCAAGGTTTGACCGGTGGCGACACAGCCAGGCAAATCAGGAACGTAAGCCGAGTAATTGCCGATTGCTTTTTCAATTACGACTGCGTAACGCATAAAACCTCACTTCAAACCAGCTTGTTTCAGAACACTATTCTGAGTGCCATTTGCCAAATCGTCGCTTGGCTTGCCCGGTACCGTCACACGCCCTGGTTTAGATGCGTGCGTGAATTGCCGATGGCTACCCCTGGTCGCGACCAATTTCCACCCGTCTTTTTGAATGATTTTCAGAATTTCACTAACCTTCATTTGCCGAGCTTAGCAGCAACCTTTTGAACTGAATACTCAACTTGGGATTTGACGCAACAACGTCAAATTCAGCCCCGGCCTATGGCCGCCGGCATGGAATGACAAGTTAAATGGCTCATCGAACCGAACTGAGTCGTGCAGCCATGCGTGTTTGCCAGCCCGGGCCAGTCTCCTTCCAACGCTCAATTACGTCAACAGGCAACCGGATGGAGAGCAGCTTGCGCGGATTCGTGGCGATGGGGCGCCCACCCCGGTTGACTTTGGCACGCGCAAGCAT
>JANNYX010000400.1:0-7753 GCA_031410295.1 Rhodoferax sp. | reverse complement strand
TTCGAGCAGCAACCAGTTGATCGAACGCATCCGCGTGGAAAACGCCGAGGTGCGCATCGATGAAGTGCGTGTCGGTGGCGAAACCCGCAGCATTTCTGTCTTGCCTAAAGGCGGCTTTCCAGTCTACGATGTGAAGCCCTCGACCGGCGAGCGCACCTGGAAAGTCCTGGGCTTTTAAAGGCCCGCAGACGGCCTTGCACTTTTTTTCGCATTTTTGAGCCATGGCGGTGTACACCGAAGTCTCGTTTGGCGAGGCCAGCGAACTTCTTGAAAACCTCCAGCTTGGCCAGCTTCAGAGTCTGGAGGGCTGCGCGGGCGGCATCGAGAACACCAACTATTTCGCCACCACCGACCAGGGGGCCTATGTGCTCACGCTGTTCGAGCGGCTCACCGCCACGCAGTTGCCGTATTACCTGAAACTGATGAAACACCTGGCCGTGCATGGCGTGCCGGTGCCTAACCCGGCGGCAGACCGGCAGGGTGAGTTGTTGTACCTGGTCAAGGGCAAACCGGCCACGGTGGTGAACCGCCTGCGCGGTAAAAGCGAGCTGGCGCCCTCAAATGCCCATTGCGCAGAAGTCGGCGCGATGATGGCCAGCATGCACCTGGCCGGGCGGGATTTTGCATTGAACCAACCCAATCTGCGCGGCCTGCATTGGTGGAACGACACCGTGCCAGTGGTGTTGCCGTACCTGGACGATGCCCAGGCAGCGTTGATCCGTGCCGAGCTGGCCTACCAAAACCATCTGGCCGCGTCGTCGATGTACGCCGCCTTGCCCAAGGGCCCGGTGCATGCCGATTTATTCCGCGACAACGTGATGTTCGAGACCCAGACGAGCGGCCCGCAGCTCACCGGCTTTTTCGATTTCTACTTCGCCGGCTGCGACACCTTCGTCTTTGACATCGCCGTGGCCCTGAACGACTGGTGCGTCGACCTGAACACCGGCGCCCAACTGCCCACCCACTGCGGCGCGTTTCTGGAGGCTTACAACCGCGTTCGCGCCTTAAGTGGCGCCGAATGGCAGGCCTTGCCGGCGATGCGCCGCGCTGGCGCCTTGCGATTCTGGATTTCCCGCTTGTGGGACTTTCACCTGCCGCGCGAGGCCAGCATGCTCAAGGCGCACGATCCGGGCCACTTCGAGCGGGTATTGCGTGAACAATTGCGCGCTCTGGCTTGCAACTAAATCTGAACGCCGGGTTCGAACCCCTGCAGATACAACAAATAAATGAAACTGAATATCGTTCCCGCGCGTACTGGCATCCAATGGGTCAAACTCGGATGTCAAACTTTTTTCAAACAACCGCTGGCGCTGGCCGGGTTGTTCTTCATGTTCATGGCGGCGATGTCGCTGCTCTCCATCGTGCCGGTGTTGGGCAATGTACTGGCGCTGGCGCTGTTGCCAGCGGCCACACTCGGTCTGATGGTGGCGACGCAGGAGGCGGCCAAAGGAAAATTCCCGAAGCCGGCCATCCTGCTGGTGGCCTTGCGCACGGCCAAACCACAAATGCGCGCCATGCTGGTTTTGGGCGCCATTTATGCCGCCTGTTTTTTGCTGGTGATGGGTTTCTCCAGCCTGTTCGACGGTGGCCAATTCGCCAAACTCAACCTGATCGGCGGTGCAATGACGCGAGAGCTGGTGATGCAAGGCGATTTTCAGTTGGCGATGTGGGTCACGATGGCCCTGTACCTGCCCTTGTCGATGATGTTCTGGCATGCTCCGGCGCTGGTGTATTGGCAAGGCATGGCGCCGGTGAAAAGCCTGTTCTTCAGCCTGATCGCCTGCCTGCGCAATTACAAGGCCTTCAGCCTGTACGGCCTGGCCTGGATGGGCCTGTTTATTGCAGTCGGCATGGTCATCACGCTGGTTGCAGCTGCGGTGGGCGGCCCAAATGCCGCCGCCGCTGCCATGTTCCCGGCCGCCATGGTGATGGCCGCGATGTTTTTCACCTCGATTTATTTCACTGTCAGAGACTGTTTTGAAGCCACTCCAGGAGATTCCCCATGAGCCAACACATCTTGCAAGGCCGAAACGAAACCGAACTTTTGTGGTTTCAACGCCGCAGTTTCCTCAGTGCGGCTGCCGCCTGGACGGCGATGGGCGGCTTTGCCGGGGCCCAGGCGCAATCGCGCAGCAATGTGGTGGAGTTGACGGGGGACGCCTTGCTCAATGGCCGGCGGCTGACGCCGCAACAAAGCGTGCAAACCGGCGACCGGCTGGAGACTGGCCCGGCCTCGAACCTGATCTTCGTGCTGGGCAACGCGTCGTTCCAGATGCGGCAAAACTCGATGATGGTGGTCGAACGCGGCGCTTCGCTGTCGGTGGTCAGTGTGTTGCGGCTGATTGCCGGCGGCGTCGCCAGCGTCTGGGGTCGCGGCGCCAACCGCCAGATTGTCATGCCGACCCTGACGGCCGGCATTCGCGGCACCGGCGTCTATTCTGAAATTTTTGCCACCCAGGGCGGCCGCAATTATTTCTGCAATTGTTATGGCACGGTCGACATGACGGCCGGCAGCGACAAGGCGCGCAGCCAGTCGAATTACCACCAGGCGTTTTGGGGCGAAGTGGCGCCGCGCAATGGCCGCCTGTTGAACCCGGCCGGCGCCATCAACCACACCGATGAAGAACTCGAGTTTCTGGCCCGCCTGGTAAGCCAACGCACCGCCTGGCAAATCTCCGGCGTGCGCGGCGTGAAGGACGGGCGTGGTTACATGGAGACCAAACCGGGCCAGACACACCCGGCGGAGATGATTGGCAAATGACGGATTGATCTCGCCGACGCTGCCGCTCATGACAAAATGACAGAATGATCTCGCCGCTACCGCGGCTCATGACGAAATAACAGTCATTCCGTCATCCAGGCCGCAGGCCAAATCATTACGTAACAGGTTCACTTGTTGACCGCCTTGTAGTCGGCCAGCGCCTTGGCCAAATCGGCGTATTCTTCGCAGGTTTTGTTGCCGCATATCGCTTCGAGCGCGGCCAGGTGTTTTTCCGCCTCGGCCGGTTTTTTGTCGACCAAATAAGCCTCGCCAATGTATTCGTGCGCGCCCTTGTGTTTGGGGTTGAGGCTGAGCGCCGTTTTGTAATGCTCAAAGGCTTTGCTGATGTCCGGCGCAGCGCGTTTGCGGTAGGTGTAACCCAAGAGGTTGTGCACGTCGGCATTGCGCGGCTCCTCGCGCACGGCCTGGTTCAACTCAAACATGGCGCGGCTCCAGTCTTTGGCGTCAATGGCCTTGCGCGCGGCCTCCAGGCGTTCGTTGGCGCTGGGTCCCTTGGGCGTGTCGGCGGCGAAAACCGGCGCGCCGGCCAAAGCTGCAAGGCTGCCGGCCAGCAGCATTGATTTGGCCAGCCTGGCCATCGAAGTGCGGATCATCGAAATCTCCTTTGGGTTCAATCAAGTTCGTTTAACACAGAGTGGCAAACACAGAGCGGTTGGAGGCGGTCCACCGGGTGCAAGTTTCCTTCAATTCAAACTTAACGCCTGTTGGCGCCCGCCAAGTCTATTTATCGCGAGATGAATCACGGCAGCGGCGTCAGTTTTGCGATGCCCAGCGCGAGCCATTTCACGCCGTGGCGGGGGAAATTGATTTGCGCCCGGGCGTCAGCGCCACTGCCTTCAATGGCTAGCACCACGCCCTCACCGAACTTGTTGTGAAAAACTTTCATGTTGACGCGGATGCCGTGATCGCCAGGATCCTTTTGCGGTGGGTCTACAATATCTATATTCCTATTTTTTGATAGACTTTCTTTGGAATAGGCCGTCGAATAATGTGCATAGTTTGCTACGTTATTTGAATACGTTTTTTGACTATTTTGATATCCAAATGAGTTTTGAACGGCTTTTGACGTGATCCACTTCAGCGCGTCTTCGGGCAGCTCGTCAAAGAAGCGGCTCTTCACGTTGTAACGCGTCTGCCCGTGCAACATGCGCGTTTGGGAATGGCTCAGGTACAGGCGTTTGCGGGCGCGTGTGATCGCCACGTACATCAGACGGCGCTCTTCTTCAAGGCCATCATGGCTGCTCATCGAATTTTCATGCGGGAAAAGCCCCTCCTCCAGACCGCCAATAAAAACGCAGTCAAATTCGAGCCCCTTGCTGGCGTGCACCGTCATCAGTTGCACCGCGTCTTGCCCCGACTGGGCCTGGTTGTCACCCGACTCCAGCGCGGCGTGGGTGAGGAAAGCCACCAGCGGGCTCAAGGTTTCGCCGGTTTCGGCATTGGGCGCGGGCGCCTGGGCCGCCGGCGCCATGCCGCCTGGCGCAAACCCCTCGGACAACTCGTCCACCGGCAAGGCCACGGCGTCGCGGCCAAAACCTTCCTGGGTGACAAAACTCTCGGCCGCGTTGACCAGCTCTTCCAGGTTCTCGACGCGGTCGGCGCCTTCGCGATCAGCCTTGTAATGTTCCACCAGGCCACTTTGGTCGAGCACCCGTTCAATCGTTTCACGCAGGCTCAGGTTTTGCGTCTGTTCGCGCAACACATCCAGCTTGGCGACAAACGCGCCAATATTGGCGCCGGCTTTCCCTTTGAGCGCCGCCACCGCGTGGTGCAGGGAGCCGCCCTGGCTCCTGGCCACATCCTGCAACTGCTCGAGCGAACGCGCGCCGATGCCGCGCGGCGGGAAATTGACAACACGCAGGAAACTCGTGTCGTCGTTCGGGTTCTCCAGAATGCGCAGATAGGCCAGCGCGTTTTTGACCTCGGCACGCTCAAAAAAGCGCAGGCCGCCGTAAACTTTGTACGGCATCGCCGCGTTGAAGAGCGCGGTTTCGATGACACGACTTTGGGCATTGCTGCGGTACAGGACGGCGATTTCCAGCCGCGGAACATCGTCGCGGACAAGTTGTTTGATCTCCTCCACCATCCACTGCGCTTCGGCAAAATCGCTGGGCGACTCCAGCACCCGCACCGGCTCGCCGGCGCCTTGATCAGTGCGCAGGTTTTTTCCCAGGCGGCGCTGGTTGTGGCTGATGAGGGCGTTGGCGCTGTCCAGGATGTTGCTGCCGCTGCGGTAGTTCTGCTCCAGCTTGATCTGGTGCGCCACGGCAAATTCGGTGACGAAATCGGCCATGTTGCCAACCCGCGCGCCCCTGAAGGCGTAGATGCTCTGGTCATCGTCACCCACGGCCATGACGCTGCCGCCCGGCGCGCCGGTGGCGAAATCGCCCTGCCCTGCCAACATTTTGATCCAGGCGTATTGCAACTTGTTGGTGTCCTGAAATTCGTCAATCAGGATATGGCGAAAGCGCCTTTGGTAGTGGTCGCGGATCGGCAGGTGGTCGCGCAGCAGCTCGTAACTTCGCAACATCAACTCGCCAAAATCGACCACACCTTCGCGTTGGCACTGGTCTTCATAGAGCTGGTAGATTTCGACTTTTTTGCGCGTGTCGGAGTCATTCACCTCGACCGCGCCGGGGCGCAAACCGTCCTCCTTGCAGCCGCCGATGAACCACTGGGTCTGTTTGGGCGGAAAACGTTCGTCGTTGATGTCAAACTGTTTGTACAGGCGTTTGATGGCACTTAAGCTGTCTTGTGTGTCCAGAATCTGGAACGCCTGCGGCAGGTTGGCCATCTTGTAGTGCGTGCGCAAAAAGCGGTTGCACAGGCCGTGGAAGGTGCCAATCCACATGCCGCGCACGTTCACCGGCAGCATGGCGGTGAGGCGCGTCATCATCTCCCGGGCGGCCTTGTTGGTGAAGGTCACGGCCAACACGCCGCCGGGCGAGACCAGGCCGTTTTGCAACAGCCAGGCGATGCGCGTTGTGAGCACGCGCGTCTTGCCAGAACCGGCGCCTGCCAGAATAAGCGCATGCTCATTGGGCAACACCACCGCAGCGCGTTGCTCGGGGTTGAGGTTTTGCAAAAGTGGGGAATTTGGCGCAATTGCCGTGGGAGCTTCAAAAAACATGTTGTCATTGTAGGAATCCAGCCGTGAATTTTTTCGCTCTCTTGAATGCGACGACGGGCTTGGCCCTGATCGCGCCATTTGCCTGGTTTTTGGTGGCCACGCCGGCCCTGGCGCAATCATCCTGCTCCAGCGACGGGCAACCGCCTCCGAAAGCCATCCTTGAACGGTTCATCAACGCGGATTGCGCCGATTGCTGGCGCGACCCGGGAACTCGCAAATCGAAAAAGGGTGAATTGGCGGTCGACTGGATCGTGTCCGGCAATAAAGGTGACGAGGCCCCACTCGGCGCAGCAGCCACCCGTGACGCTTTGCAGCGCCTGCAGGCGCTGCGGCAAGCGCCCCCCGCGACGACCATTAATTTCCGCGCCCCCGCTTGGTTGAAAACTCGCCCCCAGAACGGCGCGGACGCAAGCCTGCGTGTCGCGCGCGGCATCGCTTTAGGTGGCTACCTGGGCGCGTCAATTGAATTGAAACTGCCAGGCAAATGGTATGCGGGCCGGCCAATCCTTCAATACCCATTGACGGCCTGGCTCCTGCTGACAGAGGAAATTGCGCCCGGTGTTGAAGGCAGCCCGGTCGCCCGTCTGCTCGTCCGCAATTCTCTGGTCGCCACCTGGAAGACCGGCCAGCGCCATTTCGAATCCCGGCCCATGAGCCTGCCCGAAGGCAGCAACCCGGATCGCCTGCGCGTCGTGGGCTGGGTGCAGGACGCCGATGGCAACGTCATCGCCAGGGCTGCGAGTGTTTGCAACTGAGCTTTGCCATGGGCGATTGCCATGGCTGGTCAGCGTAGAATCAGGCACCGGGCCCCGACAAATGTGGCCCGGTTTTTTTTGGCCGTTTTTAGAGGCGCTTGGGAGCATCAACCATGGAAATATTTGACTACGACAACATCCTGCTGCTGCCGCGCAAGTGCCGGGTGGAAAGCCGCTCGGAATGTGATGCCGGCGTGGACCTCGGGGGACGTCGCTTTCGCCTGCCGGTGGTGCCCGCCAACATGAAGACGGTCGTCGACGTGCCCATATGCCAGTGGCTGGCGCAAAACAACTATTTCTATGTGATGCACCGCTTTGATCTGGACAACCTCAAGTTTGTGCGGGAGATGAAGTCCAGGGGACTGTATGCATCAATTTCCCTTGGGGTGAAAAAGCTGGACTACGACACCGTCGACCAGCTGGCGGCCGACGGTCTTTGCCCCGAATACGTCACCATCGACATCGCCCACGGCCATGCCGACAGCGTCAAGGACATGATTGTTTACCTGAAGCAAAAGCTGCCAGGCGCCTTTGTCATCGCCGGCAATGTGGCCACGCCGGAGGCCGTGATCGATCTTGAAAACTGGGGCGCCGACGCGACCAAAGTCGGCGTGGGCCCGGGCAAGGTCTGTATCACCAAACTCAAGACCGGTTTTGGCACCGGCGGCTGGCAACTCTCGGCGGTGAAATGGTGCGCCCGCGTGGCGACCAAACCGATCATTGCCGACGGCGGCATCCGCGACCATGGCGACATTGCGAAGAGCATCCGCTTCGGCGCTTCGATGGTGATGATCGGCTCGCTGTTCGCCGGCCACGAAGAGTCGCCCGGCGCCACCGTCGACGTCGACGGCAAGCGCTACAAGGAGTACTACGGCTCGGCCAGCGACTTCAACAAGGGCGAGTACAAGCATGTCGAAGGCAAGCGCATTCTGGAACCCATCAAGGGTGCGTTGGCCGACACGCTGCGCGAGATGCGCGAAGACCTGCAGAGCAGCATCAGCTATGCCGGCGGCACGGTGCTGGCGGATTTGAAGAAAGTGAACTACGTGGTGCTGGGTGGCGAGAACGCGGGTGAGCACTTGTTCA
>JANNYX010000399.1:0-1942 GCA_031410295.1 Rhodoferax sp. | reverse complement strand
GTGCTCTGGCTGGCAATCGCTGCGGCCCAGGCGTCCAGCACAGCATGTCCCGCCACGGCATAACTGGCCTCACAGGCGATGTAGGGTGCACCGAACCGCGCCGTGACGGTCTGGACCTGGACCCCTGGTCCGGCCAGCCGCAGGGCATGGGCGTGCAGCAAGGCGCTGACCGATGGCGACGTGTTGGGGTTGATGAGCAGGAGCTTACGCATGGACCGCACCAAACAGGACCATCAGGTCTGGCGTCTCGCCGGGGAAGGATGCGAATTGAAGCTGGGACTCCAACTGGTTCAGGTGTTTCCGCATCAATCGGGTCGCCTCGCGTGGTTCGCGCAGGCGAATCGCGTCCAGCAAGGCGCGGTGTTCCTCACAGCCGCAGGCAGTTGCCTCGGCGCGCACCTGGGCGTGATTGTTGCTGTAGGTCATGAGGATCAGCGAAGTCCTGGAGACCAGTTCACGAAGGATGCGTCCCAGGGTTTGGTGGCCGCTGGCGTTGGCGATGTGCAGGTGAAAATCGCCCGCCAGGCGGATCGCGCGACGCATGTCGCCCGCCAGGCGGGCCGCTTCTTCCTCGCTGATGCAGCGTTTGAGCACCGCGAGATCGGCGGGGCTGCAGGTGGCGATGAAACATTCGATGAGTGTCGGCTCGATCATGCGGCGTACTTCAAATACCTCGCGGGCTTCGGTCTGCGTGGGTTGCGCCACCATAGCGCCACGATTGGGGGTGAGCGTCACAATCTGTTCGTTGGCCAAACGGACCAGCACCGGGCGAATGCGGGTACGCGAGACGCCAAAGGCCGTCGCCAGCTTGTCTTCGACCAGCTTGGTGCCGGGTGAAAGACGGTGGTCCAGAATCGTCGCCACCATGCGCTCGTAAATGTCGTTCTCTGACAGCACAGCCGGTTCGTTCACGGCGCCAACTTTCTCTGTTGGCGCTTTGCCAGCAGCCAGGCCAGGCCCAGTGCCAAGCCCATCACCATGAACGACACCACCATGGTGACCGTTCCCAGGGCGTAAATGGCCGGGGTGGTCACCGTCGTGGTGAGCCCCTGCAACTCCAGTGGCAGCGAGTTGGAATCGCCAATGGCCTGGGACGTGCGGGCAATTTCGTCCCACGAAAGCGTGAAACCAAACATGCCAATGCCCACCACCGAAGGCGCGATCAACGGCAGCACCACATGGCGAAAACTCTGCCACGGCGTGGCGCCCAGGTCGCGTGCGGCCTCTTCGTAGGCGGGATTGAAGCGGTTGAAGATGGCAAACATGATCAACAGGCCAAAGGGCAGGGTCCAGGTCAAATGTGCTCCCAGCGCCGAGGTGTACAGCCCCAGCGCCGTACCATAGGTCTCCAACGTGTCCTGCAGGCCCAACGCTTCGAGCAGTTTCTTGAGGCCGGTATCCAGCAGGCGGAACTCCAGGCCGATGCCCAGTGAGACGATGATGGAGGGCATGATCAAGCTGGCGACCACGACGTAAAACAACACATTGCCGCCCCAAAGCTTCTTGCGGAATGCAAGACCGGCCAACACCGATAAAACCACGGTGATGGCCATCACCACCGCCCCGAGGCCAAGGGAGCGTTTCAGCGCGGCACCGATGTCCACCACCCCCAGGCCCTCGGCCAGTTTGTAAAACCAGTGCAGTGAAACGCCCCGCAGTGGCAGGGTCAACCCGCCTTCGGGGCCCTGAAAACTCAGCACGACGATGACCAGCATTGGCCCGTACATGAACAACACAAACAGCGCGAAGAAGCCGGCGAGCCACCAGAATGCGGGAGGACGTTTATTGAAGGTCATAAGGTTTTGCCGCCGGGGCGCCCCAAGGCAAAATGCACCCCCTCGGGGGGCAGCGCCGCACACGAAGTGGCAAGCGTGGGGGCCAGTTTGCCGCCGGGGCGCCCCAAGGCAAAATGCACCCCCTCGGGGGGCAGCGCCGCACACGA
>JANNYX010000398.1:0-11094 GCA_031410295.1 Rhodoferax sp. | reverse complement strand
AAAAGAAGCCGAAGGGCTGGATTTCGCTCCCTACCCCGGCGAGCTTGGCAAACGCATCTGGCAAAGTGTGAGCAAAGAGGCCTGGGCCGCGTGGCTCAAACATCAAACCATGTTGGTCAATGAGAACCGCCTGAACCTGGCCGATGCCCGTGCCCGGCAATATCTGGCGCGGCAGATGGAGAACCACTTTTTCGGCTCCGGTGCTGACGCCGCTGCGGGTTACGTTCCGCCGGCCCCTTGATGGCGCTTTGGCCGCCGTAAACCACCCCGCCGCCGAGTGACAGCGTCGCTGCAGCAATTCGGCTTGCAGCTTGAGGGTTGCAGCAAGGACTGGGCAGACCAAGCCGCCTGGCGCGTGCTTGACGCATCTTTTGGCGACGGCACATGTTGGCGCGAATACTTGGCGGCCTGGCGGGCTGACCGGCGCCGGCCTCGCCTCTTGCACTATGCCGCGCGCATCACGCCAGCGCAAGAAATGGTCGCTGATGCGCCACCGGATTTTCAACGCCATGAGTTCGACGACGGTCAGGCCCTGTTGACGCTGTTTGGTGGCGAACTCAACACGGCGCTGCGTGAATTGCGCATGGTTGCCGACACGGTGTTGTTGCCACCGCTTGCCGGGCCTGACGTCAGTGTGTGGACAGCAAAGCTGCTGGCCCGCAATTGCCGCCGGGGCACACGCATCTTTGCGCAGACATTGGACGCACCCGCCGTGAAGACGCTGGCGGCCCAAGGCTTCGCGCTGCAGCAGCAAGCACTGGGCGCAAGTTGGGCGGGACACTACAACCCAGGTTGGGACCCCAAAGAGCGGCAGCTGCCGGAACTGCTTGATCCGCACACCGCGCGTCGCTGTATCGTGATCGGCGCCGGTTTGGCCGGAGCCAGCACGGCTTATGCGCTGTCGCGCCGTGGTTGGGCGGTGCAGGTGCTGGACACGGCGAGCGCGCCGGCCATGGGCGCATCTGGCTTGCCGCTGGGCCTGATGGCCCACCACACCTCGGCCGACGACAACCCGCGTTCGCGCTTGACCCGCGCTGGCGTGCACATGACTACGGCACACACCGCCCGCCTACTTTCAATCGGCCAGGACTGGGCTGGCAGTGGCGTGTTAACACAAAAGGCGGGCGCTGCGCCCAGCTACTGCGCCGACGGTGTCTGGATCAAACCCAAGGCGCTGGTGGCGGCCTGGCTGGCACAGCCCGGCATCGCCTTCCAGGGTTCCAGCCCGGTGGCCGGCCTGGCCTGGCGCGGGCCGCCAGACAGCGGCGGTCGCAGTAGCGACCCCGGCGGTGAATGGCGCGTGCTGGCGGCCGATGGCAGGGAGCTGGCGTCAGCGCCCTTGGTCGTTTTGGCAGCCGCAACGGGTTGTACGGATATTTTGCGAGGTTGTCTGCCAATCGGGCCGAATTCAATGCCGCCGCCTCTGCCCAATCTCACCGGCGTGCCGGGCCAGGTGTCCTGGGCAGCGCAATTGCCGGGCGACGGGGTCTGGACGCCCTCCTTTTGTGTCAACGGCAACGGTTATGTGGCGGCCAATGTGCCCATCGATGGTGTGCCTGCGTGGCTGGCCGGAGCCACTTTTGAGGATGAGTCTGCCCCGCTTGAGGTGGCGAGCGCGCAGCGAGAGAATTTCGGCCGATTGCAAATCCTGTTGCCAGGCGCAGCGGCAGCTTTGAAGCATCGTTTCGATGCGGGAGCGGTGCAACACTGGCGCGGCACGCGCTGCACCACGCCCGACCGGCTGCCGCGGGTTGGGCCCGTCGGCGCAGGTGCGCCCGGCGTCTGGTTGAACACCGGCTTTGGGTCACGCGGCCTGACCTGGAGTGTGTTGTGCGCCGAGTGGCTGGCGGCGCGCCTGCATGGTGAGCCGTGGCCCGTGGCTGCCAGCCTGGCCCACCCGCTGAATTACCGTGGGCGGTGAATACCGGCTATACCCTACGCAACATTTCCATGATCTGGACCGGATCAAACGGCACCTCAAGCACCCCCAGGCAGCCGGCCTGTTCGGCGCGTTGTTGTACCTGCCATGAGGCATTGCTGGATGAAAGGACGATCGACCCCACAGCAGGTTCAAGCGCCACCAGGCGCTCAACCAGTGGCCATGCGTCCAGCCCCGGCGCGTCCAGGTTCACGATGACGAGGTCGTAATACCTTCCTCGCGCCAACTCAAACGCGGCTGCCCCATCGCTGGCCTCTGTCATATCCTGCATTCCCGCCAGGGCCAGGCGTGCCCGCAGGTACAGGCAATGGTCGCGGGTCGGGTCCACCACCAGCACCTGGCGCACGCCAGGAGGCGCGCCTCCAAGCGCCGCTTCACCGGTTTCCAAATCAACGTCAGACCCACCGCCACCACCAAAAAGTTGGTCCATCGCCTGCACGATGGCCATCCAGTTCAAGGGTCGCTTGAAGGTGCGCCAGGCCCCCTCGAGGCTTTGGTCGCCGATGGCGATCAGCTTGAGGTTTTTATTGAAACCAGGCGACTGCAGCGCCATGCTGCCCTCGTAACTTTCCGTGTCCACCAACATCAGGTTCGGCGGCATAGGCGCGTCTGGTGTCCACAACTGGTAGTTGGACAGGCGCTCCTGCGACAAGCGGAAAACCGTGTTCAACGCATGGCGTTCGGCATCCCGAAAACCGACGACTTTGACAAAAACTGTGGTCACCATGCTGCTTTTGGTCAAGGTTCGGCGATGAAAACCGGGTGAAATTTACCTGCAACTGACATCAACACAGCGGCGCCACATGGCGGTCACTTCATGGCATCAGCCGGGCGGCGTGCGCGAACATAGGCGTCGGTGGGCATATAGGCCTTGCCGTCGGCATAACGCCATTGCACCATCGTTCCCTTGCCACCCTTTTGGTCAAGCAGGCCAACGTAAGCGCCCATGGTCGATTGCTGGTCTATTGCGCGAAACTCGGCCGGGCCAAATGGCGTGCTGAATTTGAGCCCGCGCATGGCGAGAACGAGCTTTTCATTGTCGGTGGAGTTAGCCTTCCTGATCGCCGCAAAAATCGCTTGCATCGTGGCATAACCCACCACGGAGCCTACCTTCGGGTTCTCCTTGAACTTCTTGTAGTAGTTGGCCGTAAACGACGCGTGTTCAGGTTTGTCGATTTGATCCCAAGGGTAACCCGTGACGATCCAGCCCTTGGGCGTCTCGTCCTTCAGGGTTTCCAGGTATTCCGGCTCGCCCGAGAGCAGCGACACCACCGGTGTTTTCGGGAAGATATTGCGCTGGTTGCCCTCGCGCACCAGCTTGGCCAGGTCGGCGCCAAAAGTCACGTTGAAGATCGCATCCGGACGGCTTTGCATGGTCGCCTGCAGGGTCGTGCCGGCGTCGAGTTTTCCCAGGGCCGGCCATTGCTCACCGACGAATTCGACATCGGGGCGTTTGGCCTTGAGCAGCTCTTTGAAGCTGGCCACGGCGCTTTGGCCGTATTCGTAATTTGGCGCAATCGTGGCCCAGCGTTTGGCAGGCAACTTGGCGGCTTCCTCGACCAGCATGGCCGACTGCATGTAGGTGCTGGGGCGCAGGCGGAAAGTGTAGCGGTTGCCCTTGTCCCAGACGATGGCGTCGGTCAGGGGTTCACTCGCCACAAACAGGCGTTTGTTTTTCTGCGCGTGGTCAGCCAGCGCCAAACCGACGTTGGAGAGAAAACCACCCGCCAGCACGTCAACTTTTTCATTCGATGTGAGCTCAACCGCGTGTTTCAACGCTTCCTCAGGCTTGCCACCGTCGTCTCTCGCGATCACCTCGACCTGGCGCCCCAGCAAGCCGCCCTGCGCATTGATTTGTTCCACCGCCAGCTGCCAGCCTTGCCGATAAGGGGTGGTGAATTGCGGGATGTTGGAGTAACTGTTGATCTCGCCGATCTTGATGGGCCTGGTTTGGGCAACGATATTGGCCGCAAACCCCGCGACCGAAAGGGCAACCACCAATGACAAACCTGAACGTTTCATGAATTCTCCGAAATGCGTTGGATTATCAGGGAATCCCCTGAGCCGCTTCACAACGCGCGGGTTGCCAAAGAGGACGACACAGGGCTCCATCCACCGACATCTTCGCACGACAAGAAAGCTTGCAACCTGCCGGGGTAACAGTGCGTGTGCGCTTCCAACTGTGGCGCAACGCCAGGCGCGGATGTCAACGCTCTTTGGAATATGGTTTTCCCAAAGCTTTGGGGGCTACTGCCGAGCCAATAAATCCAGCCAGCAGGACGACCGTCAGTATGTAGGGTAACGACTGTATTGCTTGTACCGGCACTTCTGCGCCGCCTGCATAGTCGGGCAATTTCACGCCTTGCAGGCGAATCGCGGCCGCATCAAGAAAACCGAACAACAAACAGGCCCACAGCGCCAGTACCGGATGCCAGCGCCCGAAAATCAGAGCTGCCAGCGCCATAAAACCTCGCCCGGCAGTCATGTTATTGGAGAAATTGGCGGCCTGCGCCAGTACCAGGTAGCTGCCCGCCAAGCCACACAACATGCCGTTCAAAGTCAGCGCGGCGTAACGCAGGCGGGTGACGGAGACGCCCGCCGCGTCCACCATTTGGGGGTTCTCGCCCACCGCGCGCAGTCGCAGTCCAAAACGGGTACGGAACAACAACCACCAGACGGCAGGCACGAGTGCCAGCGCCAGGTAGACCATCAGGTTGTGGCTCAACAGGCCTTCGCCCAGCACCGGGCCAATGAACGGCAGGGTGTTGGCGGCAGCCGCTAATTGCGGGAAAAGCGGTTGAATCCGCACTGCCGTCGATACCGCAGGCGTTTGTCCGCCTTGTGCAAACCAGGCAATTCCCAGCACCATCGTCATGCCCGAGGCGATGATGTTGATGGCCACCCCGGAAACCACCTGGTCACCTCTGTGGCTGACGCAGGCCAGGCCGTGCATCCAGGCCAAGGCAACGGCCACCAACATTGCCAAAAAAACCGCCAGCAGCGTCGAGCCGTAAGCTGCGCCCGCGGCGCCTGCGGCAAAGGCAGCGAACAACATCTTGCCTTCAAGTCCGATGTCTACGACCCCGGCGCGCTCGGACAACAAACCTGCCAAGGCACAAAATATCAGGGGCGTGGAGACCCGCAAGGTGGACCCTAACATCGCGCCAAACAGGGCTTCATCCATGGTGGGAAGCCACCTTGTGCCTGGGACTGAACAGCGCCAGGACCCAACCCACAGGGCGTGCAATTACGTAGGCCATGGCCCCCGAAAACAGCACGATGAAACCTTGCAGTGCCACCACCATATCCCGACTGAAGCCGCGGATCTCGAAGGCCACTTCTGCCCCACCCTGGTACAAGGCGCCAAATAAAAGACTGGCGAAGATGATGCCAACCGGGTGGTTGCGCCCCATCAGCGCTACGGCAATCCCGGTAAAGCCGGCGCCACTGACAAATTCCAGCAGAAGTCTGCCGTTCACCCCGGCGATTTCATTCATGCCCACCAAACCGGCCAGCGCGCCGGAAATTGCCATGGACATCAGCACCTGCTTTTTCGACCGGATGCCAGCATATTCTGCCGCGCCAGGGCTGGCGCCGACAGCGCGCAAGTGGTAACCAGCCCGTGTGCGCCACAGGAAAAGGTACACCGCAAAGCAGGCCAGCAGCGCCAACAGGATGCTTACATTCAGCGGTGAGCTGGGCCATGTGACGCCAAGCCAGCCAAGTGCTTCCTTCATGCCGGGCAACTTGGCCGAGGGTCCAAATGGCAGACTCTCAACCGACATCGTGCCTTTGGGCCGCAAATGGTTCACCAGCAAATACACCAGCAAAGTACTGGCAATGAAGTTGAACATGATGGTGGTGATCACCACATGGCTGCCACGGTAAGCCTGCAAATATGCGGGCACCGCGGCCCAGGCCATGCCAAAAAGCGCACTGCAAAGAAGCATCAAGGGCAACATCAGCCAAATCGGCAAGCTCGCCGAAAGCCACAGAGCGACCAGTCCAGCTCCGAGCCCACCCATGATCGCTTGCCCTTCCCCGCCGATATTGAAAAGCCCACCGTGAAATGCCACAGCCACTGCAAGGCCAGTGAAAATAAAGGTTGTGGCGTAATAGAAGGTGTAGCTGATACCCCGTTGTGTCCCAAATGCCCCACGCACCAACACCACAATGACTTCCGCCGGGTTTTGCCCGACCAGCGCGACCACGGCCGCTGAAACGAGAAGCGCCACCAGAAGACACACCACGGGTAGCAGTACCACATCGGCCCAGCGCGGCAAAGGCATTTGCGTGCTCATGCTTGGCCTCCGGTCATCAACAGGCCCAAACCAGCTTCGGTGCAGTCTCCTATGGCCAACTCACCCGCCACTTTGCCTTGATTCATCACAATCACCCGATCAGACAGGGCCAATATTTCATCGAGCTCGCTCGAAACAACCAGCACCGCGCAGCCAGCGTCGCGCATCGCGCGCAGTTGGGTGTAGATGAATTCAATGGCGCCAATATCTACGCCCCGCGTGGGTTGACCGACCAACAACACGGCGGGTGCCTGGCCCAATTCGCGCGCGAGCACCAGTTTTTGCTGATTGCCTCCAGAGAACTTGTTGCTGACAAGTTCGGCGTTGCGCGGGCGCACGTCAAAACGCTCCATCAATTTCAAGGTGGCACGGCGCATGCGGTTATGCGCCATCCAGCCAAGGCGACTGTATTCAGGCAACCCGTCATAACCGAGCACCGCAGATTCCCAAGCCACAAACTGCATCACCAGGGCGCGGGAATGGCGGTCTTCCGGGACGTGCGCCAAGCCGAAATCGCGAGCGCTTGATGGCGTGATCCAACGGCCAGCCTGAAATTTATGTTTGCCAAGGGCAAGTTGCCCTTCCATCGGCGCGAGCAACCCTGAAAGCACATCGAGCAACTCACTTTGGCCGTTGCCAGACACACCCGCCACGCCGACTATTTCACCTGCGCGCAGTTGCAAGTCGATCCCATCGAGCCGCACCACTTTCATGTTGTCCTGCACTGTCAATCGGCTGGCTTGCAGCAGGACATCACCGGCGGCCAGCGCTTTCGAATCGACGCGGCCAATGTTGACTTTCCGCCCGACCATAGCTTCGGCCAAACCTTCGATGGACGCCCGCGATATGGGCAAATTCTGGACCACCCGCCCGGCCCGCATCACGGTCACGTGGTCACACAGGACCATCACTTCCCGCAATTTATGGGTGATCAGCAGGATCGTCGTGCCTTGGCTGCGAAGCAGCTTCAACACTTCGAACAACTGGTCCGTTTCCTGAGGCGTGAGCACTGCAGTGGGTTCGTCAAGAATCAGGATTTTTGCGCCCCGATAGAGCGTCTTGAGGATCTCCAGGCGCTGACGGTCACCAACGGCGAGATCCGACACCAAGGCGTCCAGCTTGACTTTCAGCCCGGTCGAGGCCATCAGAGCGTTCAGTTTCCCGAGCACCAGGGCTTCGGCCTTGTGCAACTGCCAATGCGGCTCGGCACCCAGCATTACGTTATCCAGCGCAGTCAGGGTTTCGACCAGCATGAAGTGCTGATGCACCATGCCAATCCCCAGCGCAATCGCGTCGTCGGCATTGCGGATCACAGCCCTCTGGCCAAAGACGTTGATTGATCCGCTGTCGGCGCTGTAGAAGCCGTACAGGATCGACATCAAGGTGCTCTTTCCAGCGCCGTTCTCCCCGACGATGCCGTGTACCGTGCCTGCAGCCACCTGTAAATCAACATCGACGTTGGCAGCCACTGCGCCAAAACGTTTGTCGATGCCATGCATGTGAATGGCAGGCGTTGCAATGGGATTGACCATCAACGCATGATACAAAAAAGCCCGCGGCGTTTTGACGGCGCCGCGGGCCTTTGCCCAGGTGCAGGATTTAACTCAATATTTGCAGGCGTTGTCGGCCATGTAGTCCGCAACCTTGATCTTGCCGCTGATGATGTCGGCCTTGGCAGCGTCGACTTTTTTCTTCATGTCGGCAGAAACAAGTTTCTCGTTGTTGGCGTCCATGGCGTAATCAATGCCGCCTTCCTTGAGGCCTAGCACGGTGATGCCCGGCTTGTGGGCTTTGGCGACATTCAACACAGCCACGTCGACACGCTTGAGCATGGAGGTCAGCATGGTGCCGGGCTGCAGATGGTTCTGATTGCTGTCAACGCCAATTGCCAGCTTGCCACCGTCTTTGGCCGCTTGGTAAACCCCCACACCAGTGCCACCGGCAGCGGCAAATACCACATCAGCCCCTTTGGCGAATTGCGATTTGGCCAATTCTCCGCCACGCGCCGGATCATTCCAGGCAGCGCCTGTGGTCCCGGTCATGTTGCCGAACACTTCCGCCTTGGGGTTGGCGAATTTTGCGCCCTGTTCATAACCGCACTGGAATTTGCGAATCAGCGGGATGTCCATGCCGCCGACAAAACCGACCTTGCCGGTTTTGCTGGCCATGGCGGCCATGGCCCCGACCAAAAAGCTGCCCTCCTGCTCCTTGAAGACAACCGATTGCACATTGGGAAGATTGACCACCATGTCGATGATGGCGAATTGCAGATTGGGGAAGTCTTTGGCGACTTTTTCAATGCTCGACGCTTGTCCAAAACCGATGCCGATGATGGGGCTGGCGCCGCGCTCCGCCATGCGGCGGATGGCCTGCTCACGTTGAGATTCGTTGGCAATTTCAAAATCGAGATACTGCTTGCCGGTTTCCTTTTTCCATTGCTCGATGCCGCGAAAGGCCGCCTCATTGAACGACTTGTCGAATTTTCCACCCATATCAAAGACGATGGCGGGCTCCGCCACGGCCGACAGGCTGATAGCGCAAGCAACCGCCACCAATCCTAAACTTGCAGATTTCCCGATTTTCATGATTGCTCCAGAGGTTGGTAAAAGGCAGATGATAGAAGATTAACGAGCGACAGATTGAGCGGCTATCAGGGTTTACCTGCCGCACGCCCAATCAGATTTTTTGCTGCGCTTGCTTCGCGCTGACTTCGTTCTTCAGCGAAACCAGTTCGGACGCGACCGCCGACGCCAGTCGCGCATTATTGAGGATTAACTCTATATTTGCGGTCAGGCTGTCACCACCGGTAAGCGCACTTACACGTTCCAGCAGAAACGGCGTAACCGCTTTGCCCGATATTTTTCGTTGTTTTGCCTGGGCCAGCGCCTGCGCGATCGCTGAATTGATCCGGTCTGCCGGAACCGCGTGAGCTGCCCCAATGGGATTCGCGATCACCGCACCGCCCTGGCCTGGCAGGGCCCATTTGACATGCAACACTCGGGCGATGTCCGCCGCGCTGTCCAGACGGTAGTCCACTTTGAATTCGCTTTCGCGCATATAAAAAGCGGGCAGATGGTCGGTCTGGTAACCCAGGACCGGAACGCCGTGTGTTTCCAGATACTCAAGAGTCAATCCCAGATCCAGAATGGATTTGGCCCCAGCACACACCACAGCTACCGGTGTTTGCGCCAATTCCTGCAAGTCGGCGGAAATGTCAAACGTCTGCTGCGCGTTGCGGTGTACGCCGCCGATGCCACCGGTTGCAAACACACGAACGCCGGCCATTGCCGCAAGAATCATTGTGCCGGCTACCGTGGTTGCTCCGGTTTGGCCGGTGGCCATAACATACGGCAGGTCTCGCCGGCTCACCTTGGCGGCCGATTGCCCGAGTTTTGCCAGGGTTTCAATTTCTGCGCCGCTAAGGCCAACTTTCATACGCCCTTGCATCACCGCCACCGTCGCCGGGATGGCCCCGGCGGCCCGCACTTCAGCCTGCACCCGCAAGGCCGTCTGCAGGTTCTGCGGGTAGGGCATGCCGTGCGAGATGATGGTGGACTCGAGCGCCACGACTGCAAGTCCATGAGCAAGCGCGTGGCTCACTTCATCAGACAGGTCGGGTTCAGTTTGAAATGGAGGAAATTGCCGCATGCATTGACTTGAATTGGCTGAGAGTTGAAGAGTTCGGCTGATAGGCAATCAAAGAAGCTCGATCAAGGCCACATTGACTCTGCCCGGGACTGCAGCCTTTGCTCAAGTGCATACGCCGAAAGTTCGGCGGCGTTGGCGGCATGGCTCGACAGCGTCATTTCAGCACAGGTTGCGCCCCAGGCAACCGCTTGAGACAAGGGCATTCCTTTCAGGTGTCCGTCGACCAGGCCAGCCAACAGGGCATCGCCCGAGCCATTGGTGTTCAGAACTTGAATCCGACGGGCTGCGCGGTGGCCGAACGCGCCGTCCTGCGAGCGCCAGCAAACGCCTTGATCGCCCAGGCTGATCACCGTCTCGCGAACGCCAGCCGCCTGCAGCAACAGCGTCGCCACGCCAGCCTGCTCCAGATTCTGTATTTGTTGGCCGGTCAATGCCTCGGCCTCCAACCGGTTGATTTTCAGCGTATGGATTTTCCCGAGCCACTTGCGCAGGCGGACACTCTTCACCGCCGAAACGCCGTCGGCGAACACCCAGGCCTGCGGCGCAACTGCTGTCAGCCAACCCAAAGTCTCCTCGTTCAGGTTGCAGTCCAGTACCAATGTGGTGGCCGTTTTGAGCAGTACTCGATGCGTTTCAAGCAGAGCCGGCGTCACCAGCTCAAACAAGCGCATGTCATTGACCGCCATTGAAAGCGCGCCATCCGGCCCGCTCAAACTGAGATAGCTGGCAGTGCGTCGTCCGGAAAGACGATGCACTGTTGCCACATTCACTCCCGCAGATTCCGTCTCCTGCAACATCCGCTGGCCAAATTCATCGCAGCCGACGGCGCTGATGAGGTGGACGGCATGTCCCAAACGGGCCAGATTCTCTGCAATATTTCGCGCGACGCCACCACGGCAAAACCGCACCGTGCCCGGCGTTGAATCGGCGGCGGCCAACGGCGTGTCTGCCTGGCCCAGAATGTCCAGGTTCGCTGCACCCGCCACGAAGATGGTGCTGGCACCCTGCGCTTTGGCGATGGAGTCCATAATCGAATATCCCCGCCAGGTTTGGTGGCCCAAGTCTTGATGATCCGATGATACTTGTAGCAGGCTCAGCCAACCTCGATTTCGTCGTGCGCGCCGGCCACATTCCAGCGCCAGGTGAAACGGTGCTCGGGCGTGAATTCAGGACCTTTCCCGGTGGCAAGGGTGCCAACCAGGCCGT
>JANNYX010000397.1:0-10235 GCA_031410295.1 Rhodoferax sp. | reverse complement strand
GCGGCTGTGCCAAGAACGCCGCTGAGTTGGACGCTTTGATCGTGCAGCACCTGGACCGCAAACTCGAAGAGATTTCGCCGATCGAACACGCCGTCATGTGGATTGGCGCCTACGAGTTCAAACACTGCCTGGACGTGCCGTGGCGCGTAGTGCTGAATGAATGCATTGAACTGGCCAAAGAGTTCGGTGGCACCGATGGCCACAAATATGTCAATGCCGTGCTCAACGCCTTGGCGCCACGCCTGCGCGAAGGCGAAGTCAAAGCCGACGCCGCAAAACCGCGCAAGGCTTGAATCCCGCCATGCGCATCTCCGGGCGCGCCCAACGCATTGAGCCTTTTTACGTGATGGAGGTCGCCAAGGCGGCATCCGAGCTGGCCCGCACTGTGGCCAACACCGATTCACCCATGGTGTTCCTCAACATCGGCGAGCCGGACTTCACCGCTGCGCCTCTGGTGCGCGAAGCGGCCGAACGCGCCATTCGAAATGGCGCCACACAATACACCCAGGCGACCGGCTTGCCTGCGCTGCGTGAATGCATCAGCGCCTGGTATTTGAGCCACTTTGGCGTCACGGTGGCGGCAGAACGTATCGTCGTCACGGCAGGCGCCTCCGCAGCACTGCACCTGGCCTGCCTGGCGCTGATTGACGCAGGCGATGAGATTCTCATGCCCGACCCGAGTTACCCCTGCAATCGGCATTTTGTCACCGCCTCAGAAGGAAAATCTGTGCTGATTCCAGCATCGGCAGAAGAACGACTCCAGCTCAGCGCGGCCAAAGTCGAGGCCGCCTGGAACGCGAAGACGCGCGGCGTGTTGCTGGCCTCACCGTCAAACCCGACGGGTACCTCCATCCATCCTGATGAAATGCGCCGCATTCACAATTTTGTGAGCGTCAAAGGCGGCATCACCATCGTCGACGAAATTTATTTGGGTTTGAGTTTCGATGCGCAATTTGGCCAGACCGCATTGGCGCTGGACGACCAGGTCATCAGCATCAACAGTTTCAGCAAATATTTCAGCATGACCGGCTGGCGCCTGGGCTGGATGGTGGTGCCTCAAACATTGGTCGAAGTCGTGGAACGTCTGGCGCAAAACCTGTTTATCTGCCCAAGTACCGTGGCACAACACGCTGCGCTGGCCTGTTTTGAGCGTGACAGTCTGAACGAATTTGAACAGCGGCGCATTGAATTCAAGGCGCGGCGCGACTATTTCATTCCAGCGCTCAACGCCATTGGCCTGCCGGTACCGGTGCTGCCGGACGGCGCCTTTTACGCCTGGGCCGATTGTTCACACGCCTGTGTCCGATTGAACCAAAAGTTTGGCACACAGCTCAAAGACAGTTGGGATTTTGCCTTTGAGGTGATGCATCGGGCGCATGTGGCGGTGACCCCCGGGCGCGATTTCGGTGTGGCGCAAAGCGGTAACTTTGTGCGTTTTTCGACGGCAAGCTCCCTGGCAGAGTTAAAAATCGCAGTGGGGCGTCTCAAGGCGCTGCTTGCCTGAGGCCAAGCTGCGAGTCCGCAAATTGCCACTCGTCCGTCAAAACAAGTCAGAACGAATCAGAGCGGGAAAATTGAACAAAAAACAATGAACCAAGACTTATCAATACTCCAGCTGGTGCTCAACGCCAGCATCGTGGTGCAGGCGGTGATGTTGCTGCTGGTGGTGGTGTCCATCTCGAGCTGGGCGGCGATTTTCAGAAAACTGTTTGCCCTGAGGCGCGTCAAAGACCTGAATGAAACTTTTGAACGCGAATTCTGGTCGGGTACCAGCATGAACGACCTGTTTGCCGCTGCTGCCAAAAATGCCCGCAGCGCCGGGCCGATGGAGCGCATTTTCGCCAGCGGCATGCGCGAGTTCCAGAAACTGCGTGAGCGGCGCATTGTCGACACCGCGACGTTGATGGATGGCGCCCGCCGCGCCATGCGCGCGAGTTATCAGCGCGAAATGGACGAGGTCGACAGCAACCTGTCTTTCCTCGCCTCGGTCGGCTCGGTTTCACCCTATGTCGGTTTGTTTGGCACAGTGTGGGGCATCATGCACGCCTTCACCGGGCTGGCGTCACTGCAGCAGGTGACCCTCGCCACAGTGGCGCCAGGCATTGCCGAAGCCCTGGTAGCCACCGCCATTGGCCTGTTTGCGGCGATACCCGCAGTGGTGGCCTACAACCGCTTTGCCCGCGACATCGACCGCGTGGCGATCAAGCTGGAGACTTTCATCGAAGAGTTTTCCAACATCCTGCAACGCAATGTGGGCGCACAGTCCGCATCCGGGCGTTGACATGACCCCCACGCTTGCCACTGCGTGTGCTGTGCTGCCCCCCGAGGGAGCTAATACTCCTTGGGGCGGCCCTGCGGAAAATTGCCGCGTCGCGTTTGCCGGAGGCTGGCCATGCCATCGGTAAGCCACCGCGGCCGCGGGCGGCGCTCCATCAATGAAATCAACATGGTGCCCTTCATCGATGTGATGTTGGTGCTGTTGATTATTTTCATGGTGACAGCGCCCCTGATCGCGCCCAGCGTGATCGAATTGCCCAGTGTCGGGCGTGGTTCAAAAACACCGGAAGGGGTCGTGCACATCATCATTGGCAAAGATGAAATGTTGTCCATCAAGACGCAGGAACAGACCAAACCCGTCGCCCTCAAGGATCTCGTGCGCTCCGTGAATGCTGCGCAGCCTGCCTCAGGCAACGCGCCCGTCGTCATCAGCGCCGACAAGAATGTGAAGTACGAGTCGGTCGTGAAGGTGATGGACGCGCTGCAACGCGCCGGCATCAAGCGCGTTGGTCTGTCGGTGCAACTGGTGAATGCACCATGAACACGGCCGCGCACCGCCTGGAATTCGCCCCGCCGCCGCCACCAGGTTTTCTGCGCGCGTTTGGCCTGGCCATCCTTGCCCACGCCTTGCTCGTTGCCGCATTGACCTGGGGGGTGAACTGGCGCCGTGAAGGCGAGGTGATGACGGCAGAAGCCGAGTTGTGGTCACAGGTACCGGTGCAAGCCGCGCCCAGGTTGGTGGAGGCGCCCGCTGCGCCGCCGCCACCCGCTGTCGAGAAGACGCGTGAACCCGCGCCCGTGGCCACTGATCCGGACATCGTGACAGAGCGCGAAAAAAGACGCCTGGCCACCGAGAAAAAACAAGTCGAAGAAAAATCACGGCTGGACAAACTGGCGAACGAAAAGAAACTCCTTGAAGAGAAGAAGAAAGTGCAAAAAAAGCAGGAGGATCTGAAGCTTGCGGAGGCTGAAAAACGCAAGGAAACCCAGGCCAAATTGGAAGAGCAGAAACAGGAGACCCAGCGCCAGGAGAACATCAAGCGCATGGCCGGGCTGGCGGGCGCGTCAGGTGCCGGCGCGGCGTTGGGCAGCGCGCAACAGGCCAGCGGTCCCTCGTCCAGTTATGGCGGTCGCATCCGCGCGCGCGTCAAGCCGAATATTGTTTTCACCGAGGACATCGCAGGCAACCCGACGGCCGAGGTTGAAGTTAGAACCTCGCCAGATGGCACCATCGTCAGCCGAAAACTTCTCAAATCCAGCGGTGTGCCCGCGTGGGACGAGTCGGTACTCAAAGCCATTGACAAAACCGAAACACTGCCGCGCGATGTTGACGGGCGGGTGCCGCCGTCCCTGGTGATCAGTTTCAGGCCCAAGGACTGAGTTTTCCAAACGCGTGAAGAATATCGGCAATAGGCCGTCATAGAATATAGATAGTTTGCTATATATATTATAGTACGCATCACCAAATTAATCGTACACGATGGCGCAGGCTCCTTGGTGCGCCTGTGCGCGCCAGCTGGCCAAGGCCGCATCACTTGGGAAAAATTTGGCCGCATCACCCAGCTGCAATTCCGCCCTGGCAACCAGGGCATCACCCGGCGCGCCTTTTGACTCCTGTGTGTTTTGTGGGCCGATACGGCTTACTGCGAGGCGAACCGCTAGACCCCGCACCAGCACACCCTGCTCGGTCATTTCGGATTTCGCCGGGAAGTCTTTGACCAAGCGCTGCACATCTGGGGCTTTGCCTTTCACCGCCACTTTGAGGTATTTTCCGAAACGGCAGCGCGCCTGCTCCAGACTCCAGATCTGGTTCACGGTGAGATGCATGCCGCCACCGCCAAAACGGTCGGGCTGGGCCTTGCCCATGACAATGACGAGTTCATCTTCCTTGAGCAAGTTTTTATGCGCATTGATCAGCGCCTCGTCCACGCGCGCATCGATCGTGCCCGATTTGTCATCGAGCTTGAACAGCCCCAATTTGCCACGCTGGCCATTGATGACGCGAAAGTCGCTGACGATGCCTGCCAGCAGTTGTGGCTCGCGGCTGTCAATGAGGTCCTCAATCTGGCGTTTGGCGAATTTGCGCACTTCCTGCGCAACCTCGTCAAATAGGTGGCCTGAGAGGTAAAAGCCCAGCGCCGTTTTTTCAAGGCTCAAGGTCTCTTTGACGCCCCAGGGCAACGATTCCACCAGATCAGGCTCGCGGGTGGAGGCGCCATGGTCGTCCTGGCCGTCCTCAGCGCCCATGTCAAACAGGCCGCCCTGATTGGCATTGGCCAATGCGGCGCTGGCGAAATCGGAAGCCCGCTCCACTGAAGCCATCAAGGCCGCGCGATTCAGTTGCAGCGAATCGAACGCGCCCGCCTTGATGAGCGCTTCAATGCAGCGTTTGTTGACCTTGCTGCGGTCCACCCGCACGCAAAAATCGAAAAGGCTGGTGAACGGGCCGCCCGCCTCGCGCGCTGCAACAATGGCCTCAATCGCCTGCTGGCCGGTGCCCTTGATCGCGCCCAGGCCGTAACGCACCACCTTATCAGACACCGGCTCAAAGCGGTAGCTGCCCCGGTTGATGTCAGGCGCGTCGAAAGTCAGGCCCGCGCTACCGAAGGGGCCTCCTATACTGAAGGGGCCTCCTATGCCGAAGGGGCCTCCAATTGGTTTTTGCGCGTCTTCAAACAAGGCTTTGAGCTTGTCGGTGTTGTCCATCTCCACCGTCATGTTGGCGCAAAAGAACTCGGCCGTGTAATGCACCTTGAGCCAGGCCGTGTGGTAGGCCAGCAGTGAATAGGCGGCGGCGTGCGACTTGTTGAAGCCATACCCCGCGAACTTCTCCATCAGGTCAAAAATTTCGTCGGCCTGGTCTTCACCAATGTTGTTTTTGGCGGCGCCCGTGCGGAAGATGGTCCGGTGCTCGGCCATTTCTTCGGCCTTCTTCTTGCCCATGGCCTTGCGCAACAAGTCGGCGCCGCCGAGTGAATAACCACCCAGCAACTGCGCGGTCAGCATCACCTGCTCCTGGTAGACCATGATGCCGTAGGTCTCCGACATCACGGCTTCCAGCAGTGGATGCGGGTAGGTCACCGGCACACGGCCATTCTTGCGGGCGCAGAAATCCGGGATGTTCTCCATCGGCCCGGGGCGGAACATGGCGTTTAGCGCAAACAGGTCTTCCAGCCTCGTCGGTTTCGCATCCACCAGCATGGCGCGCATGCCGCGGCTTTCAAACTGGAACACCGCCTCGGTTTTTGCCTCCTGGAACAATCGATAGGTGGCCGCGTCGTCCAGCGCGATATCTTCAAAGTTGTAGTTCTCCTGGCCCTTGTGCCGTTTGACGATCAGCTCCTTGGCCATCTCCAGAATCGTCAGCGTGGCCAGGCCCAGAAAGTCGAACTTCACCAGGCCGATGGCTTCGACGTCGTCTTTGTCGTATTGGCTCACCGCCGAGTCGCTGCCGGGCTGCTGGTACAGCGGGCAGAAGTCGGTGAGTTTGCCCGGCGCGATCAACACCCCACCCGCGTGCATACCCACGTTGCGCGTCAGGCCCTCAAGCTTCTGGGCCAGTTCCAGCAAAGTTTTGACGTCGTCTTCACTGGCCAGCCGCCGTGCCAACTCGGGTTCGGCCTTGATGGCGCCGTCAATCGTGATGTGAACTCCGGGCTTGTTGGGAATCAGTTTGCTGATGCCGTCGCAAAAGGTATAACTCATGTCCAGCACGCGGCCTACGTCGCGGATCGCCGCGCGCGCCGCCATGGTGCCGAAAGTGACGATCTGGCTCACCGCCTCCTTGCCGTATTTGTCTTTCACATAGTCGATCACGCGGTCGCGGTTGGCCTGGCAGAAGTCGATGTCAAAGTCGGGCATCGAGACACGCTCGGGGTTCAGGAAGCGCTCGAACTGCAGTTTGTATTCCAGCGGGTCCAGGTCGGTGATCTTCAGCGAATAGGCAACCAGTGAACCCGCGCCGGAGCCGCGCCCTGGTCCCACCGGGCAGCCATTGTTCTTGGCCCAGTTGATGAAGTCGCCGACGATCAGGAAGTACCCGGGGAACCCCATCTTCAAGATTGTGTTGATCTCGAATTCAAGCCGCTCCTCGTAACGCGCGCGCTCCTGTTCGCGCCTGGCCGCGTCCGGGTACAGGTGCAGCAGGCGCTCTTTGAGGCCTTCATGCGAGACGTGGCGAAAGTACGCCTCGGGCGTGAGTTTTTCGCCATTGACCAGCGGCGTCGGGAATTCCGGCAACTGCGGCTTGCCCAACACCAGCGACAAATTGCAACGCTTGGCGATCTCGACGGTGTTGGCCAGGCTGCTTGGAATGTCGGAAAAAAGTGCCTGCATCTGCGCGCTGGATTTGAAATATTGATCACGCGTGAAGCGGCGCACCCGTTTCGCATTGCCAAGGATCTCACCGTCAGCGATGCACACCCGCGCTTCGTGCGCCTCGTAATCGTCTTCGCTGGCAAACTGCACTGGATGGGTTGCCACCACCGGCAACTTCATCCGCGCGGCAAGCTGCACGGCGGCGCCCACGTGCGCCTCATCATCGGCGCGGCCAGCGCGTTGCAGCTCGAGGTAAAAACGATGCGGGAAAACTGCTGCGAGTTGCAGCGCACTTTCGTGCGCGCGTTCGGTGTCGCCTTGCACCAGTGCCTGACCCACTGCACCGGCCTGCGCCCCAGAAAGCGCAATCAGACCTTCATGGCACTGGCGCAACCAGGCCAGTTTGACGACCGGCAGGTTCTTCACCACGTTTTGGGTGTAAGCCCGCGCCAACAGTTCGGAGAGGTTCAAATAACCCTGCTGGTTTTGCACCAGGAGAATCAACCGCGATGTGGCGGATCCGTCCTGCCCCAGGCCGTCCAGGTAGATCTCGGCGCCAATGATGGGTTTGACGCCTTTGCTGCGGGACTCTTTGTAAAACTTGATGGCGCCGAAGAGGTTCGACAGATCAGTGATGGCCAGCGCGGGCTGACCGTCTGCCGCTGCCGCCGTGACGACTTCGTCGATCCGGTTGGTGCCGTCTACGACGGAAAATTCAGTGTGCAGTCGCAGGTGGATGAACATACCCGCATTCTAAAGATCGCGGCCGCTTGAATGCGCCCCGCCTGGCTGTTTTCTTCACCTAGGGTAGACGAAATCTGGCGGTGATTTCTGCTATGCGTCGTCCAAAAAGACGTGCTGTTTCTAGGTCTCCCGGGTTCATTTCAGCCGGCGATGAATCCGCCGGTGATTGCGCCATCGCGCCACTGTAGGAGACCAGATTATTCGGGTCAGCACGGGTTGACTTTTTCAGGTTCGACGGCAGCAGCCCCTGACTCACCCAGATCATTGAATGTTGCATCGCCAGGTGAAACAAGGTGTCAAGTGTGGCCAGTTTGTCGCCGCTCAAGCCGCCACTGTTGGTGAAGCCAGCGGCAATCTTGTCCTTCCAGGCCTGCACGTACCAGGGTTTGCTCGACGCATCGGCAAACTTTTTGAACTGCCAACTGACCGACGCCATGTAAGTGGGCGAACCAAAAACAATGGCTTCGGCAGCCTTGAGCAGATCCCATCCGCCTTCGGGCAGATTGCCCTCTGCGTCGATGGCCAGCAAAAGCGCATCGGCGCCCGCCGCCACGGCCTGCGCCATGCGCTGCGTATGACCGTACCCCGAGTGGTAAACAACAACGACTTGAGTCATGACTGTGCGGCTATGGGCAGTAAATATTGGTACTCAATATCGGCACTAACGTCCAATCAGGCAGCGCGTTTGGCGTCCACGCTGAAACGGCCCGCGCCATGGGCTGCCAAAACCAGCAGGCCACCGACCACGGCAATGTTCTTCATGAACATCAGTTGCTGCATCATGACCTGATCAGCGGGCAGGGCCCAGAAGTTGTGGAAGATGAACGTGGCGGCAAGGGTGAACACTGCCAGCGCCAAAGCCGCGACCCGGGTTCCAAAACCAAACAGAAGCGCCAGACCGGCCAACACCTCAACGGCGATGGCGATGGCTGCGCCAACCTCCGGCAGCGGCAGCCCTTTGGAGGCGATGTAACCTGCTGTGCCAGCAAATCCGGTGATCTTGCTCAGGCCAGCAGGAATGAAAAGGGCCGCCAGCAGAATGCGGCCGACCAGTGTGAAGGGGTTGATGAGACTAGAAATCATGGGAAGCTCCTGAAAGGTAAAAAGGGAAAAAGAAAAAGAGAAAATAAATTCGTACGACCACTCAAATCAGTGCGCGAGGTCAAACACCAGCACTTCCGCCTGTTTGCCGTGCGCCAGCTCCAACCGGGTTTCAGCACTGAGCATTGCCGCATCACCGCCGCTCAAAACCTGGCCGTTGACCTGCAACTCGCCGCGAATCAGGTGCACATAACATTTGCGCTCAGGGTCAAGTGCCAGCACCGCCGTCTCGCCACCGTCAAACAGGCCGGCGCGCAATGCGGCGTCGGCATGAATGGTCACCGAGCCATCGGCGCCATCTTTGGACGCCACCAGCCGCAATGCCCCCCGCTTCTCACTGTCCGCAAAGCTCTTTTGCTCGTAACCGGGCGCAGTGCCGGTAACGTTGGGTTCGATCCAGATTTGCAGGAAATGCGTGGTCTCATTCGGCGCGTGGTTGAATTCGCTGTGCTGAACGCCAGTGCCGGCGCTCATGCGCTGCACGTCGCCTGGCGGAATGCCCTTGACGTTGCCCAGGGTGTCCTTGTGCGCGATGTTGCCCGCAAGCACGTAGCTGATGATTTCCATGTCCCGGTGGCCGTGGGCTCCAAAACCGGTGCCCGGCGCGATGCGGTCCTCATTGATCACGCGCAGGTTGCCAAACCCCATGTGTTTCGGGTCGTAATAGTCGGCAAAGGAAAAGCTGTGAAAAGATTTCAACCAACCGTGGTCGGCGAAACCGCGTTCGCCGGATTTTCTCAGGGTGATCATGGTCTTGGCCTTGGCAGGTAGGAAGCAGCGGGTTGCATGGCCTGAACTTTAGCCCACCCGGCCCGGGTTTCAATTGATCCAATTTGATGGCATCATTCAATAATTCTGAATGATTTTTCTTTTTTCATGCAAAATACCCGCAATACTCTGACCCCCGACGCGCTCGCCATGTTGCAAACGATTGCCAATGAAGGCAGCTTTGCCGCAGCGGCGCGAAAGCTTGACCTGGTCCCCAGCGCGCTCACTTACCGGGTGCGTCAGATGGAAGACGCGCTGGATGTGCTGCTCTTTGACCGCAGCTCGCGCCAGGCCCGGCCGACTGCGGCGGGCGCCGAACTGCTGCGTGAGGGCGCCCGCCTGCTGCAGGAACTCGACGCGGTTGCCAACCGCGTCAAGCGGGTCGCCACCGGCTGGGAGCCTCAATTCACCATTGCCGTGGACAGCATCATTTCCCGCGCGACAGTCATGGAGTTGTGTGGGGCATTTTTTACCCTGAATGCTCCGACACAGCTCAAATTGCGCGACGAAACTCTCTCTGGAACACTGAAGGCCTTGACCAGCGGACAGGCCGATCTGGCCATTGGTGTGGTCATGGAACCCAACGCCACAGCGGGCATTCACGCCAAGCCCCTCGGGCGGGTTGGTTTTGTCTTTGCCGTAGCGCCCCACCACCCGCTGGCCGCCCTGCCCGAACCCTTGAGCGACGAGCTGGTCGCGCGCCACCGGGCGGTGGCGGCCGCCGATTCGGTCCACGGCAACCATGGCCTGACATTCAATCTGCTGGCCGGCCAGGACGTATTTGCAGTGCCGGACATGAGCGCCAAGCTCGATGCGCAACTGCGTGGCCTGGGCGGCGGCTTTGTGCCTGAACCGATGGCGCGCGGCTTCATCGAAACGGGCCGCCTGATCGTCAAACGCCTGCAACGGCCGCAGCGGGTCGTGCGACCCAGCTACGCCTGGCGCGCCGAAGGCCGGGGACATCAAGGCCGCGCGCTGCAGTGGTGGCTCACGCAACTGGAAAGCCCAACCACCCGCTCGGCGCTGCT
>JANNYX010000396.1:0-10510 GCA_031410295.1 Rhodoferax sp. | reverse complement strand
CGCAAATTGCCCGCTGAATCGAGCCGCACTGGCGTGCCGCCGTCCTCGGGCAACGAGCCGCCAGCCGCGCGCTGACTGCTGACTGGCCTCTACTTGGCAACTACCCGCACCATCTCCAGGCACTTGTTCGAATAACCCCATTCGTTGTCGTACCAGGCGACCACTTTGATGAACGTGCTGTCCAGCGCGATGCTGGCGTCGGCGTCAAAAACGCTGGTGCACACTTCCCCGCGAAAGTCGGTGGCCACCACTTTTTCGTCGGTGTAGCCCAACACGCCTTTCAAGGCGCCTTGGCTTTGCGCTTTCATCTCGGCGCAGATTTCCTTCAGCGTAGCTTCCTTGTTCAGCTCACAGGTGAGGTCCACTACCGACACGTCAGAGGTCGGCACACGGAACGACATGCCGGTGAGCTTTTTGTTGAGCTCAGGAATCACCACACCCACCGCCTTGGCCGCGCCGGTGCTGGAGGGAATGATGTTTTCCAGAATGCCGCGACCGCCGCGCCAGTCTTTGTTGCTCGGGCCGTCGACGGTTTTTTGCGTCGCCGTGGCCGCGTGCACCGTTGTCATCAAGCCGCGCTTGATGCCCCATTTGTCGTTCAGCACCTTGGCGATGGGCGCCAGGCAATTGGTGGTGCAACTGGCATTGGAGATGATGGCTTCGCCTTTGTAGGTCTTGTCATTCACGCCAAAAACAAACATCGGTGTGTCGTCTTTGGAGGGTGCCGAGAAGATCACTTTTTTGGCGCCGGCGGCGAGGTGTTTGTCGCCCGAGGCTTTGTCCAGAAAGAGACCGGTGGCTTCGAGCACGACATCCGCGCCGATTTCGTTCCACTTCAGATTGGCCGGGTCGCGCTCCTGGGTCAGGCGGATTTTTTTACCGTTGACGATGAGGGTGTTGCCTGCCACGGCGATGTCGCCCTTGAAGCGGCCATGCACCGAATCGTATTCCAGCATGTAGGCCAGGTAGTCCGGCTCCAACAGGTCGTTGATGGCGACAATTTCGATGTCGGGGAAATTCTGCACCGCCGCGCGCAGCACGTTGCGTCCGATGCGGCCGAAGCCGTTGATGCCGAGTTTGATTGCCATGGGAAGCTCCTTGAAGTTGAAAATCGATTCCGCTCGCCCGGAGACTGCCGAAGGCCTTCGACAGTCTCAGCCCGAACGGCGCTATTTGCGCAAAACCTTCTCCACCGTGGCCGCGACGTTCTCTGCCGTGAAACCAAAGTGTTTGAACAGCACCGGCGCCGGGGCGGATTCACCGTAGGTGTCGATGCCGACAACCGCCGCGCAGCCGTATTTCCACCAGCCGTCGGTGGCGCCCATTTCGACGGCGATGCGCGGGATGCCGGCGGGCAGCACAGCGGATTTGTAAGCCTCGGACTGTCGGTCAAAGGTGGTGGTGCTGGGCATCGACACCACCCTGATCGCTATCTTTTTAGTAGCTAACAACTGTTGTGTTGCGACGGCCAATGGCACTTCTGAACCTGAAGCAATGATGACCGCCTGAGTTTTCTTCGTGAGGCCGACCGCGGACGGTTCACTCAACACGTAAGCGCCTTTGTTGATGGCGTCCAGGCCCCAGGCGTCGGCGGCGTCATTGGCGTTGGCCGCCGCTTGCGCAGCAACACCCTTGGCCGAATAGGCGATGTTCTGGCGGCTGAGAAGCAGCGCGGTGGGTTTTGATTTGTTTTGCAATGCGACCGCCCAAGCGACGGCCGTCTCAGCGGTGTCACCCGGTCGCCAAACATCCAGGTTGGGAATCAGGCGCAAGGACGCCGCATGTTCCACCGATTGGTGCGTCGGCCCGTCTTCACCCAGGCCAATGCTGTCGTGCGTGAAGACGTGGATCACCCGCAGCTTCATCAGCGCCGCCATGCGGATGGCGTTGCGGCTGTAGTCGCTGAAGGTGAGGAAAGTGCCGCCGTAGGGGATGAAACCCCCGTGCAGCGCGATGCCATTCATGATGGCCGCCATGCCGAATTCGCGCACGCCATAGTTGATGTGGCGACCTCCGGTTTGGGAGCCGTCGGCCTTGACGGTTTGAACCACGTCGCCGGCCAGGTTGAAACGCAGCGCCGGGGTGGATTTGGTGTTGGTCAGGTTGGAACCGGTCAAATCCGCCGAGCCGCCGAGCATTTCAGGCAACGCTGCGGTGAACGATTCCAGCGCAATTTGCGAGGCCTTGCGGGAGGCGACAGTTTCTTTCTTTTCGTCAGCGGCGATCACCGTGTCGACGGCCACCTGGGCGAAGTTTTTCGGCAATTCACCCTTCATGCGGCGTTTGAGTTCTTTGGCAAGTTCAGGATGGGCTGCGGCGTAGGCCGTGAACTTGTCGTTCCAGGCCTTTTCAGCGGCGGCGCCGGCGGCTTTGGCATCCCAATCGGCGTAGATTTCTTTGGCGATGACAAACGGCGCTGCGCTCCAACCCAGCGCTTCGCGCGTCAATTTGATTTCTTCAGCCCCAAGCGGTTCGCCGTGGGCTTTGGCGGTGTTGGCACGGTTGGGCGAGCCAAAACCGATCGCTGTTTTGCAAATGATGAGGGTCGGGCGTTCGCTGCTGTTTTTGGCGTCGGCAATGGCTTTGGATACGACGGCGGCGTCGTTGCCATTGATGGGGCCGATCACGTTCCAGCCATAGGCGGTAAAACGCTGACCGGTGTTGTCGATGAACCAGGGCGTCACCTGGCCGTCAATGCTGATGCCGTTGTCGTCATACAGCGCGACGAGTTTGTTGAGCTTCCAGGCGCCTGCCAGCGCCGCCGCTTCGTGGCTGATGCCTTCCATCAGGCAGCCGTCGCCCATGAACACGTAGGTGTGGTGATCCACCACCGCATGGCCGTCGCGGTTGAATTCCCTGGCCAGCAGTTTCTCGGCCAATGCCATGCCCACAGCGTTGGTGAGGCCCTGGCCAAGCGGGCCGGTCGTGGTTTCCACGCCGGGCGTGATGCCCATTTCAGGGTGTCCGGCGGTCTTGCTGTGCAACTGGCGGAAATTTTTCAGCTCATTGAGCGGCAACTTGTAACCCGTGAGATGCAACACGGCATAAATCAGCATCGAGCTGTGGCCGTTGGAGAGCACAAAACGGTCGCGGTTGATCCAGTGCGGATTCGCCGGGTTGTGCTGCAGGTGGCTGCCCCACAGGGCCACGGCCATGTCGGCCATGCCCATGGGCGCGCCGGGATGACCGGAGTTGGCTTGTTGAACGGCGTCCATCGCCAGGGCGCGGATGGCGTTGGCCATGGTGAGGGCCATAGTGTGCGTATTGCCAGAGGATTGGGCCATCAAGGGGGTTCCGGGTGAAAAGTGCGCCCGGCACACACATTGCGCAGGCCGGGCTGTAGGAAACCGGGCATTTTAACGGGGCGCAAACGCCACCGCCGATAATTTGACCATGCCTGCACTTGCCCAAGCCATTCTGCTCGCTGCCGGGCGCGGCGAACGCATGCGCCCGCTTACAGATGACTGTCCGAAACCGCTGCTGCCGGTGCGCGGCAAGCCGCTGATGTTGTGGCCGATGGAGGCGCTGGCACGCGGCGGTTTTGACCCATGCGTAATCAACACGGCCTGGCTTGGGGAACAAATTGAGCACGCCTTCGGCGACAGTTTGAAATCCGGACCGACGTTGTCAATTGCCTATTCGCACGAGGGGCGTGATTTTGGTGGCGCGCTGGAAACAGCAGGCGGCATTGTGCGCGCCTTGCCGCACCTGGCCGACGTGTTCTGGGTGCTGGCGGGGGATGTGTTCGCCCCCGGGTTTGCCTTCACCCAGCGCGCCGTTGACGCTTTCAGATCCAGCGGCAAACTGGCCCACCTTTGGCTCGTGCCCAACCCGCCGCACAACCCGCGCGGCGACTTTGGGCTGTCGGCACAGGGGCTTGCGCTGAACCTGCGGCAGGACGCGCCTGAACCCCGATTCACCTACAGCACCATTGGTCTGTACCGGCACGGCTTGTTTGCGCCGCCGTATTGCGATATTCTGCCGGGCAACCTGCAAGGCCGCAAAGCCGCGCTGGCGCCGATCCTGCGGGCCGCGATGGACGCGAACCAGGTCTCGGCTGAAATCTTCGCCGGGTTCTGGACCGACGTCGGTACCCCCGAACGCCTGCATGCCCTGAATCAAGGCGACAATGTTTTGTGACTGTTCTGAAGAGCAAAATCCGACCATGACACCAGCCAGCCAAGCCATTCTGCCGAGCGACGCCATCTACGCCCAACGCCGCGCCTTGCTGGCCCAACAACTGGGGCCCAGGGGCGTCGCCATCCTGCCGACCGCGCCCGAGCGCCCGCGCAACCGCGACAGTGATTTTTTGTACCGGCATGACAGCTATTTTTATTACCTGACCGGTTTCACCGAACCCAACGCCTGGCTGGTGGTGCAAGGCGACGGCAGCACCACCCTGTTTTGCAACCCGAAAGACCTGGAGCGGGAAATCTGGGACGGCATTCGCCTGGGCCCAGACGCCGCACCGGCAGCGCTTGGTATTGATAAAGCCTTTTCCGTGGCTGCGCTGGACGCCGAAATGCCCCGCCTGCTGGACAACCGCGACGTCGTCTGGTACCCCTTTGCCACCCACAAGGCGCTGGAATCGCGCGTTGACGGCTGGCTGCAAAGCCTGCGCGCGCGCATCCGTTTTGGCGCAGTCTGCCCGGACCAGCAGCGCGACCTGTGCACGCTCCTGGACAACATGCGTCTGGTCAAGGATGCCCATGAGCAGGAAACCATGCGCCGCGCCGGCCGTATCAGCGCGGGCGCCCACATCCGCGCGATGAAACTCTCGGCGCAGATGATCCGCGACGGCAAGGACCTGCGCGAGTACCACCTGGACGCCGAGCTGCTGCACGAGTTTCGCCGGCACGGTTCGCAATACCCGGCCTACCCCAGCATCGTCGCCGCGGGCGCCAACGCCTGCGTCTTGCACTACCGCGCCGACACCGCGCCGGTACGCTCCGGCGACCTGGTGCTGATCGACGCCGGCTGCGAGCTTGACAGTTACGCCAGCGACATCACGCGCACCTTCCCCGCCAATGGCAAATTCACCGCGCCGCAACGCCAGTTGTACGACCTGGTGCTGGCCTCGCAACAAGCCGCGGTCGACGCCACCCGGGCCGGGGCGCGTTTCACCGACCCGCACGAAGCCAGCGTGAAAGTGCTGGCCCAGGGCATGCTGGATGTCGGCCTGTTGGACAAAAACAAGGTCGGCAGCCTCGCCGACGTGATCGACAACCGCAGTTATTTCCAGTTCTACATGCACCGCACCGGGCATTGGCTCGGGCTGGACGTGCACGACCCGGGCGCCTACCTGGAGCCCTCGGAACTCGGCCAGACCAGCGTGCGCAAAGACGCGCTCACGGGGGAAACCATCGTCAACCGCCCGGCGCGTGTGTTGCACCCGGGCATGGTGTTGACAATCGAACCCGGCCTTTACGTGCGCCCGGCGCCGGGTGTGCCCGAGCAGTTCCACAACATCGGCATCCGCATTGAAGACGACGCCATCGTCACCGAATCCGGCTGTGAACTGATCAGCCGCGGTGTGCCGGTGGATGCGGATGAAATTGAGGCCCTGATGCGTTGATGCGCTGAGCGGGGGTCAGACCGCCAGCAGGGTTATGGCCCACGCCGGCATGCGGGACACAAGCGTCGTCGTCTGGGCGCCTTCACACAGGGCCAGCAGTTGGTGTGCGCCTTGCGCCACTTCCACCGCTTCGTAGACAAAGGCCAAATCGGCCAGGCGCACGGCCTTCTTCAGGTGGGCCATGGTTCGCGGGTAGCGCTGCAAGATCCGCTCGGCGGGCACGTGGTGTCCGCCTTCTTGCACGCGCTGCTTGACGCGTGTCAGCAATCGCTTCGGGTCGTCCAGCGACACCACGTAAAGGATGACCTGGAAGCCCAGCGCCTGGGCCTCCTTGATGAGTTCAAGTTTTGACACATGCGAAAAGACGGTCTCGCTGGCAAGAGACTGCCGGTTCTGCAATAACTCGCTGCGGCGCCGGTCAGCCCATTGGCGCGCCGCTTCCGAGCGTTGCTGCAAATCGGCAATGCGCTGGAGATGGTCACGCTCATACAGGTCCGCGTTGACAAACTCAATCTGTTCGCCGATCGCCCGGCTGCGCGCCAAAGCGCGGTAGAGCGTCGATTTGCCGGCCCCGTTCGGCCCCGCCAGCAGGTGGAAAACCGGCGCAGTCAAGCGGCCAATGGTTGGCGCGACAGGGTGCGGTTCTCGGCCACAATGGCGCGAATATGCGCCTGCAGGCTTCCGTCAATGCTGGCGTTCAGAACGCGCCGCTTGACGGCTTCCAGGCTGGTGTCTTGCAGCGACTCGTACCCTTCAATCGCCACCCGCGCCTCCTGCACCGACAAGCCGGAATGTTCCACCACACGTCCCAGCATCGCCCAGTATTCAATTTGCCCAGCGGTAGAGCGGCGCAGCGGTCCCGCCGCTTCCTTGGCCTGGCGGACCAGGTCAGCGGGCAATTTGACCGAGGAAAACCCGTGAGGCGCGGTGAACGAGGCGGCAGTGGCCATGATTTTCTCCTTGATGGCGCATTTTGCGCCAAAAAGAGTCAAAAAGTCAATTCATGGCGATTCAGTGCTTGTCGGTGATTCGAAATGACCCCGATTTCGCCGCCTTTTCAACCCCGCCTCGAACCGTCAAACACTGACAATTGGGTCAACCAACAAGGCAAATACCGGCACGCCAAAGCGTATGCCAGCCCAGGATCAAGGAGTGAACCATGCCCACTTTACAAACGCTGGAGAGTTTCATCAGCCGCGTTGAAACCAACCAACACGTCGAAGCCATCGCCGAGTTTTACACCGAACAGGCGTCGATGCAGGAAAACCAGGGCGAGCCGCGCCTGGGCCGGGCCGGTTTGATGACGGCCGAAGCACGGGTCATGGCGCGGGCGAAATCGGTGTCGTCACGGTGTGTTCGCCCGGTGCTGGTTCACGGCGACCATGTCGCGATCCGCTGGGTTTTCCAGTTTGAATGGCAGGACGGCACGGCCACCCGCATGGAAGAAATCGCCTGGCAACGCTGGGACGGCGAACGCATTGCCGAGGAGATTTTTTTCTACGACCCGGCCCAGCGCAGGCCGGAGCGGCTACAGGTCTAGGCGCCTTTGTGGCCCCGCCCCAACTTTGCCCAGTGGCGCGAACGGCAGACGCAGGACACTTTTAACCGCGCAATAATATCAGTTATGATTATTTTTAGATAAGTATTTTATAAATAAGACCGTCTACCAATATAAATTATTAGCTATTTATAATATAGTATATTTGAATAATATTAATACACATTTTAAATTAAACTACCTTCTACAAAGATTTTGGAAGTGACAATACTTTGATTTTTTGCCCGCTACACTCGCCAAAACCGCTTCAAGGAGATGCGCCCATGACCGCAGGCCAGCAAACTTTCGACGGCAAAGATTACCTGGACGGACCCAGCTCTGACCCCTTGCGCATGGGCTGGATGCAAGGCTCACCACCCGCGGCCGACAAACAAGTGCGTTTTGCCGACGACACTTTTTTGAATTTTCCGCAAAACCGCTGGACGCTTTCGCACATGCGCGAGCTGGTGCCCACCGCCAATGTGCGCCGTGGCGCCAAAACGCCGACTGAGCTGGGCCCCGTCAACCCTGCAACACAGTCCACCATCGATGCGTTGAAATTCACCGACATGCAGGGCGGCCTGCGCGTTTGGGCCGACAGCCTGGCCGACACCTACACCGACGGCATCATCGTGCTGCACAAAGGTCAGCGGGTTTACGAGAAGTACTTTGGCGCCCTGGCGCCGCACACCGCCCACAGCTGCTTCTCCATCACCAAATCGTACGCCGCCACCCTCTGCGCCACACTCGTGATTGAAGGGGTACTGGACGACAAACAACGGGTGCCGCATTACCTGCCCGAAATGGCGCACACCGCCTACGCCGACGCCACATTGCGCCAGGTGATGGACATGCAGATCGGCGTGTTTTATTCGGAGCTGTATTCCGACCCCAAGGCGCACATCTGGGATTACGCACGCGCCGGGGGCTTTCGCGCACACGGCAAGGACTACACCGGCCCCGGGACCCTGTACGACTTCCTCCTCACCCTCAAGAAAGAAGGCGACCACGGCCAGGCTTTTGCCTATAAAACCGTCAACACCGAGTTGATGTGCTGGATCATGAAACGTGTCACCGGCCAGGGCCTGGCCGAGATGCTCAGTGAACGCATCTGGCAGAAACTCGGCTGCGAAGAAGACGCTTTCATCAGCGTCGATTCCATCGGCGTGCCATTCGGCGGTGGCGGCCTCTGCGCAACGCTGCGGGACATGGCGCGTTTTGGCGAAGTGATGCGATGCGGCGGCGCATATGCTGGCCAGCAGATCATTCCCGAAGCAGTGGTGACCGACTGCAACCGCGGCGCGGACCCGGCCAAATTTGCCAAGGCCGGTTACAGCCTACTGCCCGGTTACAGCTACCGCAACATGTGGTGGGTGACGCACAACGAACACAACGCCTATGAAGCGCGCGGCATCCATGGCCAGCGTCTTTACATCGCGCCCAAGGCGGACTTGGTCGTAGCGCGTTTTGCCTCGCACCCCATCGCCGCCAGCGCCGGCAATGACCCGATCACGATTCCGGGACTCATTGCGCTGGGGAATCTGTTGAACACCGCGTGAGGGCGCAGATGACAACCCAGCCGTTGTGCCAGGCCGCCTAGTTGATAGTGATCAAGGTGGCGGGGGTCAAGGCGCAATAGGACCCCCGCCCGGCGCTATGCGCGTTAGCGAACAGAAGCCGGTATTTGAAAAGGGGTAAGTTGCAGGCATCTTTGACAAATCAAGGAGCCACTTGTGCACTTATCTTCTGAATTTCAGTCCCCTGCGACGCGTCTGCGCACTGGCCTGATGTGGCTGGCGATGGCTGCGGCGCTGTCCAGTTGCGGCTTTTACCAGGACTGGCGGGATGAAAACAAAGGTATCCAGCTTGACAGTCTCAAAGCGCCGCCGGGTTACCGGGTGTCGGTCTTCGCCACTGGCCTGCCGAAGGCGCGCCACATGGTCATGGGCACGGGCGGAACGCTGTTCGTGGGCAGCATGGCCGGCAACGTCTACGCCTTGACGCTGAATGGCAATACGGTGGCGCAACAAAAAACGGTGATCACGGGCCTGACCGACCCGAGCGGCGTGGCCTTTCACAAAGGCTCGCTGTTCGTCGCCGACCGCACACGCATCGTGCGGTTTGACGCCATCGAGCAGCGCCTGGACAACCCTGGTGCGCCGGTGACGGTGATCAGCGGTTTGCCCGACAAAGCCCGGCACGACGCGCATGCCATGGGGGTTGGGCCAGACGGCCTGCTTTACGTTTCGGTGGGTTCGCCTTGCAACGACTGTGAAGCCGTCAACGATGAATTCGGCACCCTTATTCGCAGCCAGCCCGATGGCAGTGGCAAAGAGGTGTTTGCCCGCGGCATTCGCAACTCGGTCGGCTTCGACTGGCATCCACGGACCCGGCAACTCTGGTTCACCGAGAACGGTCTGGACGAGCTGGGGCTGGAGCGGCCCAATGACGAGTTGAACCGCGTCACCAAGACCGGCGAACACTTTGGCTTCCCGTATTGCCACGACCGCGACATCTCAGACCCGGAGTTCGGCGCCAGACGCGCCTGTGCCGAATTCACCCCGCCCGTGTTTGGGCTGGGCGCACACGTTGCCGCATTGGGCATGCGCTTTGACACGTCGACGCCCGCCGCGCAGGGCGCCAGCCTGCTGGTGGCCCGCCACGGCTCGCACCCGCCCACACGCGTCGGCTATGACGTGGTGCGGGTGAGTATTCCCGGCGGCCAGGCGCCACGCATGGAGCCGTTCTTGACCGGCTTTTTACAGGGGCGCAGTTATTGGGGCCGACCGGTGGACGTGTTGGTGCTGCGTGACGGTTCAGTGTTGGTGTCCGACGACCTGAACGGCGCCATCTACCGGGTTGCGCGCGAGCCTTGAGGGCCGGGCGCCGTGCGGCTCAAGCCACCACATTCACCATCCACGGCACGCCGAATTTGTCGGTCAACATGCCGAATGACGACGTCCAGAATGTCTTACCCAAAGGCATCTGCACCGTGCCGCCCTGGCCCAACGCGTCAAATACGCGTTTGGCTTGTGCATCATCGGCGACGGCAATCGACAGCGTAAAGCCCTTGTATTCGGCTTTTGCCGGCCCCATGCCATCGTCGGCCATCAGCGTGGTCTCGCCGATCTTGAAGTCCGCATGCATGACTTTTTCTCCATACCCGGGCGGGCCTTTCATGTCCGGCTGGGGGCTGTCTTTCCAGCGCATCACCATGCCAACTTCGGCGCCAACGGCCTGTTTGTAAAACGCCAGCGCCTCTTCACAACGACCGCCGAAGTTTAAATAAGCTTGAACTTGCATGATGGCTTCCTTTTGAGGGTGGAGGTAAAAGTTAGAGGGGATGCCAGCGTCAGGCAAGGTGCAATCGAACCGGTTTGCCGTTCTCTCGCTGCACA
>JANNYX010000395.1:0-10863 GCA_031410295.1 Rhodoferax sp. | reverse complement strand
GCCATGCCAGGTGTTTTCATGCGAATGCACCACGTCAAAGCCGCTCTTTGTGGCGCGCCAGGTGGCGTAGGCAAACCACAGCTGGTTGATCCAGCGCGGCCGCAGAAGCGGCGCTGAAACCTGGTGGTAGGTCACGTCTGGGTGGTGGTGCGCAATGGTTTGGGCAAACACGTGGATTTCATGCAAGGCTGCCAGGTGCTCGACCAGGGCAATGGAATACCGCTCGGCACCGCCGCCGGTTGGGTCGAAATTGCGGCTCAGCACGGCAACCCGAAGTCGCCTCGTTGGCTCTGCAGGTGTGACCCATGAACCGGTCGCTGCACTGGTCGATGAACCGGTCAATGAACTCACTGGCGCCGCCGGTCTTCGTAGGCCGTCGCAATTTTCAGCCACAGGGCTGGCCGCGTCGTTGTCCGCAATACGGGTACTCGCGGCAGTTGAAACAGGTTGTCGCCCGAATGGGCGCGGCCACGTTGTGTGATGGTGGCGCTGCTATAACCCGCCTGCTTCACCATTGCCACGTGTTCTGGCGCGTAGTCGCCAAACGGGTAACAAAAATGCCGCACGGCCTGGCCCGTGATATGTTCCAGTTCGGCCTTGGGCAAAGCGATTTCCTCGCGGGCTGTGGCCATCGGTAGCGCCGTCAGCCGCGCGTGCTGGCGCGAATGTGCACCGATCTCCTGCCCGGCCGCGAGCCATTTACGCAGGTGGCCGGCATCCATCAAAGGCGCCTGCGCCACGCCAATGGCGGCATCCCAGTCGTTGGTCTTCCCCAGCCGCTGGCTGACCACATAACAGGTGGCTGAAAACCCGTGGCGCTGCAACACCGGCAGGGCATTGACCCGGTTGTTCAGGTACCCGTCATCAAAGGTAATGCCGACCACTTTGCCCTGCTTTTCCCCTTTGAGGTAAGGCATCAAGGCCGACATGCACAAGCCCTGGTAACCCAGGCGCGCCAGCCAGGCCATCTGTTGGCCAAACACTGCGGGGTGCACGTAAAGGCTGCGAAACGGCGCGCCCCGCGCTGGCGCCGCGTCAATCTGGTGGTAGGTGAGGATGGGGACGGGGCGTGTCACTTCAATCGGTCACATCAAAACAATGTCGTACTGTTCCTGCCCCATGGCGCTTTCACTTTGCAGCGACACCGGTTTGCCGATGAACTCGCACAGGCCGGCTAGATGCTGGCTTTCTTCATCCAGAAAGAGCTCGATCACCTTGGGCGAGGCGACCACGCGGAACTCGCGCGGGTTGAATTGCCGCGCCTCGCGCAATATCTCGCGAAAGATGTCATAGGCCACGCTACGCGGCGTCTTCACGATGCCTTTGCCGGCGCAGACGGAGCAGGGTTCACACAACATGTGCGCCAGCGATTCACGTGTGCGTTTGCGCGTCATCTCGACCAGGCCCAATTGCGAGAAACTGCCCGCGGAGGTTTTCACCCGGTCCCGCTGCAACTGTTTGCGGAACTCGGCCAGGACGGCGTCGCGGTGGTCTTCACGCACCATGTCGATGAAGTCGGCAATGATGATGCCGCCCAGGTTGCGCAGGCGCAGCTGGCGCGCGATGGCCTGGGCCGCTTCGAGGTTGGTTTTGAAAATCGTGTCGTCGAAATTGCGCGCACCGACGAAGCCGCCGGTGTTCACGTCCACCGTGGTCAGCGCTTCGGTCTGGTCAACGATCAAATACCCGCCGGATTTGAGTTCGACACGGCGGCCCAGCGCCTTGAGTATTTCCTCGTCGATCGAAAACAGGTCAAATATGGGCCGCTCCCCCTTGTAATGCTGCAATTTGCCGACGGCTTGCGGCATGAATTCGCGCCCGAAGCCCTGCAACAAATCGAACTGTTCGCGCGAGTCAACCTTGATGGTCTGGGTGGCTTCGCTGACCAGGTCGCGCAACACGCGCTGCAGTAAATTCAGGTCCTGGTGCAGCAGGGAGGTCGGCGGCTTGCGCACCGCGGCGTCTTCGATGCGCGCCCAGGCCTTGCGCAGGTAGGCAATGTCGTCGGCCAGTTCGCCGTCCGTTGCATCCTCGCCGTTGGTGCGCAGGATGAAGCCGCCACCCTCAGCCAGAGTGAGCGCCTGCAGGCGGCCGCGCAACTCATCGCGCTGGCCGGACGGGATTTTTTGCGACACACCCACGTGGTCGTCCTGCGGCAGAAACACCAGGAGCCGCCCGGCAATGCTGATTTGTGTGGACAGGCGCGCGCCCTTGGTGCCCAGCGGGTCCTTGATGACCTGCACCGTGATCGCCTGCCCTTCGAAGACCTGGCGCTCGATCGGAATCTGCACCTGCGCATTGCGCGCGGCACTGAGCGATTCACCCTCGGCTGGCGGGTGCCAAACATCGGCGACATGCAAAAACGCCGCGCGCTCCAGGCCAATGTCAATGAAGGCCGACTGCATGCCCGGCAACACCCGCGCCACTTTGCCGAGGTACACATTGCCCACCAGGCCCCGCTCCAGGGTGCGTTCGACGTGCAGCTCCTGCACGGCGCCGTTCTCCACCACCGCCACGCGTGTTTCCTGCGGCGACCAGTTGATCAGGATGTCTTCTAACATGGGCCGTATTGTTGCCCGGTTTTCGCGCGTCTCTTCAGCGCTTGTAGCCAGCGTCTTCGAGCAGCCGGGCGGTTTCGAACATGGGCAGCCCCATGATCCCCGAATAACTGCCGCTGAGGTGCGAAATAAATGTCGCCGCGCGGCCCTGCACGGCGTAGGCGCCGGCTTTGCCCATCGGTTCGCCACTGGCCACATAGGCCCGGATCTGGGCCGGGCTCAATGCGGCGAAGGTGACACGCGACTCACTCATGGCTTCAAAACGTTGGCGCGGCGTGCCGATCACCACCGCCGTCAAGACCCGGTGTGTGTGCCCCGACAACTGCGCCAGCATGCCTCGGGCTTCACCTCTGTCAGCCGGTTTGCCGTATATCGTGCGCCTCAGCGCGACCGTGGTGTCTGAACACAGGATCGGCGCCGCCACCAGCCCGCGCTGTTTCATGCGCGCCAGGGCCGCGTCGAGCTTCAGCCCGGTAACCCTTTTCACGTAGGCGCTGGGCGCTTCGTTTCTGAGTGCAACTTCGAGGCCTTCCGAATCTTCTTCGTCACCCGGCAACAACATTTCATGGCGCACGCCAAGCTGCTCCAGAAGTTGACGCCGACGCGGACTTTGCGAGGCCAGATAGATGAATTTACTCATGGAGAAATTAGCGGCAGCGCAGTACACGCAGTGACAAGCGTGGGGGCACAATTTTCCGCCGGGCCGTCCCAAGGGTTCTCGAAGAGCGGCGCAGCCAAATTAGCCCCCTCGGGGGGCAGCGCAGTACGCGCAGTGACAAGCGTGGGGGCCACATCCTTTTATTCACGGTGATAGGGGTGGCCGGCATTGATGGACCAGGCGCGGTACAACTGCTCGATCAACAAAACGCGCGCAAACGCATGCGGCAGGGTCATGTCCGAGAGGCGGATGCGTTCGTGCGCCGCCTGTTTGAACGCCGGGTCAAGGCCATCAGGCCCGCCAATCACCAAAGCCACGTCATCACTTTCGAGCTGCCAGTTTTTCAGGCGTGTGGCCAGCGCTGAAGTGGTCATCGCGGTACCGCGTTCGTCCAGCGCCACCACGCGGCAGCCTTTGGGTATGGCAGCGTCGATGCGGCCACGTTCGGCGGCGTAAAGTGTTTCCAGTGTTTTGGAGCCACGCGGCTCGGTCTTGACGGCTTTGAGTTCCACCTTGATCTCGGGCGGAAAACGCTTGGCGTAATCGTCCCAGGCGCTCTGTGCCCAGTCAGGCACACGGTGTCCGACCGCAACGATGAGCAACTTCACGCCAGCGCGCCTGCAAGACCGAAATTGCCCGAGGCGTGCGATCAGCGCCGAACTGGTGCCGACTTCTTCGCTGCGGCTTTTTTGGCCGGCGGTTTGCCAACCACAATGCGTTTTGGGGTGGTCTTTTTTGCAGCGGTCCCTTTTGCAGCGGTTCTGAGCGGCGATTTTGCACTGGCCCGGGTGGCCGTTTTGGCGGCGGCTTTTTTCACCTGCGCTTTGGACGGGAACGCCTCCTGCACCCCTTTTTTGGCGGCGCTGGAACGCTTGAGGCTGCCCGCGTCTTTTGCCGCTGCGGGCGTTTTGGCCGGCGCCTTGGCTGGCGTTGCCTTGGCCGCGGTCGCCCTGGTTGGCGCCACCGGCTTGGCCGCGCCCAACTTCAGGCGCACCGGCTTTTCGCCCCACAACTCTTCCAGGTGGTAATACTGGCGGAAAGTCGGTTGCATCACGTGCACGACGGCTGCGCAATCAACGATGATCCATTCGCCATTGCCTTCACCTTCAACCCGGGGCGGCGGAAAACCGGCGGCTTTGACGGCGTCGCGAACACTGGCGGCCAGCGCTTTGGTCTGCCGGTTGGAGGTGCCCGAGGCGACGATGACCCGCTCAAACAGGGCTGACAGGTGTTCGGTGTCGAACACCACAATGTCCTGGGCTTTGACGTCCTCCAGGCCATCGACGATGGCGCGCTGGAGTTTCTGGGTGTCTTTTTTGGCGGTGGTATTCGCGGTGGTGGGGCTGGTCATCAATGCGTCAGGTAGAAGTTGAATAGAGGTGGTGTTGCGCAATATAACGCGCAACGGCGGGGCCGACCAGTGGGCTGACATCTTCGTGGCGGGCCACCCGCTGGCGGACATCGGTGGCGCTGATGGGACTTAAAGGCAAGGGCAGGTGCAAAAACCGCTCACGCAGCCAGGGGTAGAGGTCTTTAGTTGCTAGGGCCGTCGAATTATATGGTCTTTCAGCTATACATATTGTAGCGATTGTCAGAACCTCCTGCCAGGCGTTCCAGGTTGGCAAAGCGCGCGCCTGATCACCCCCGAGCAAAAGAAACAATTCGCTTGCCGGCTGTTCGGCCTGCAACTCACGCACGGTGTCAATGGTGTAGCTGGGACCTGGTCGGCGTATTTCGCGTTCGTCAATAATGACGTTGGCCAATGTGCCAAAGGCCAGTTTCGCCATGGCGACGCGGTGTTCTGCCGGGCTCAGGCTTCGGCTTTTGTGCCAGGCCTGCCCGGTCGGAATAACCCGCAACTCGTCCAGTGCCAGGTGCGCCAGCGCCGCTTCAAGCAAGGCCAGATGCGCCAGGTGCGGAGGGTCAAAGGCGCCCCCAAACACCGCCACCCGTTTCGGTTTGGCCATCAAACCCAGTCCCGCCGTATGAGGAAATCGTTGTACAGACGGGCTTCCGCGCTGCCGGGTTCGGGCCGCTGCTGGTAGGCCCAACTGGCCAGCGGCGGCATCGACATCAAAATCGATTCGGTGCGCCCGCCCGATTGCAAACCGAAGTGCGTGCCGCGGTCCCACACCAGGTTGAACTCGACATAACGCCCGCGCCGCTGAAGCTGGAAATCGCGCTCGCGTTGTGTGTAGGTAAGGTCTTTTCGGCGCTTCACAATGGGCAGGTAGGCCGCCAGAAACGCGTCCCCTACGGCGCGGATCAGCGCAAAACCGCCCTCGAATCCGCCCTCGGCAAAATCGTCAAAAAAGATGCCGCCAATGCCCCGCGGCTCCTGGCGGTGTTTGAGGAAAAAGTAGTCGTCGCACCAGGTCTTGAACTTTGGGTATTTGTCCTCGCCGAAGGGCGCCAGGGCCTGCTGGCAGGTTTGGTGAAAGTGCACGGCATCTTCTTCAAAGCCGTAATACGGTGTCAGGTCCATGCCACCGCCAAACCAGCAGACCGGCACACCGGGCGTGCCGGCAGGCGATACCGGCAATGCCGCCAACATGCGCACGTTCATGTGCACCGTGGGCACATACGGATTGCGCGGGTGAAACACCAGTGAAACACCCATCGCCTCAAAAGGCGCGCCATTGAGTTCCGGCCGGTTTAGGGTTGCCGAGGGCGGCAAACTGGCGCCCCGCACGTGAGAAAAACCACAACCGGCGCGTTCAAACACGTCGCCACCTTCCAGGATTTGTGTGATGCCGCGGCCCTGCAAAGGCTCGTCAGGCGCTTTCTCCCAGGCATCCTCGACAAAATCCTGGCCTTCCAGGGAAGCGATAGCCGTGGTGATGCTGTTTTGCAGGCCTTGCAAATAGTCGGCAACCGCTTGCGGGTTTATGCGCACAGGGCCTGCGCTTGGGTCGGCCGCGTTGGTCATCGCCTGACAGCGCGCCAGCCAATGTCTCTGCGGTACTGCGCGCCGTCAAAATGAATGCCAGCCGCAACTTCATAGACCAGTTGCTGGGCCAGTTTGACGCTGTCTGCCAACACCGTGACACACAGGACGCGACCGCCACTGGTGAGGGTCTGGCCGTCTTTGCCCGCGGTGCCGGCATGGAACACAACGGTGTCAGCGGTTTCTTTGGGCAATCCGCTGATGACATCGCCCTTGCGCGGATTCACCGGGTAAGCCTCTGCCGCCATCACCACGCCCAGCGCCACGCGGCGGTCCCATTCAAGCTCGATTTTATCGAGTTGACCATGCGCGCCGGGTTCGGTGGCGGCCATCAACACGTCAACCAGATCGGTCTTGAGCCGCATCATGATCGACTGGGTTTCCGGATCGCCCATGCGGCAGTTGAATTCGAGCGTTTTGGGATGCCCGTGCGCGTCGATCATCAAACCGGCGTAGAGAAAGCCGGAAAACACAATGCCGTCTTTCTCCATGCCTTTGACGGTCGGCAAAATGATTTCACGCATGGCACGCGCATGCACCTCTGGCGTGACGACCGGCGCCGGTGAATAGGCGCCCATGCCGCCGGTGTTGGGGCCTTCGTCGCCGTCAAACAAGCGTTTGTGGTCCTGGCTGGTGGCCAGCGTCAGGACGTTTTTACCGTCCACCATCACGATGAAACTGGCCTCTTCGCCTTGCAGGAATTCTTCAATCACAACCCGGGCCACGGCCTTGCCATCAACACCCGCGTTGTGAGCCACGCCCAGGGTGTTGTCCAAAAGCATGAAGTCGATGGCATCGTGCGCTTCTTTCAAAGTCATCGCCACCACGACACCTTTACCCGCCGCCAGACCATCGGCCTTGACCACAATCGGCGCACCGGTTTGATCCACGTAAGCGTGTGCCAACGCGGCATCGGCAAAGGTCTCAAAGGCCGCTGTCGGGATGCCGTGGCGCTTCATGAAAGCCTTGGAGAAAGCTTTGGAGCTCTCCAGCTGCGCGGCGGCCTGGGTTGGGCCAAACACGCGCAGGCCATGGGCGCGAAACTCGTCGACCACACCGGCGGCCAACGGGCCTTCCGGCCCCACCACTGTGACCGCTATCTTTTCAGAAGCTGCCCACGACCGTAATTCCTTCATATCCGTGATATTGATGTTCTGCAGACGGTTGTCCAGCGCGGTGCCGCCATTGCCCGGCGCGACATATACCGTTTGCACTTTGGGCGACTGCGCGAGCTTCCACGCCAGCGCGTGTTCCCGCCCGCCGCCACCGATGACCAAAACTTTCATGCTGACACTTTCATTGCCGGTGAGGCCCGGGGTTTCCTGGTCATTCCACTAAAGCGCTGCATTGTGGAATACCGCTTGCACGTCGTCCAGGTCTTCGATCACGTCCAGCAGCTTTTGCATGCGCAGCGCGTCGTCGCCAGTCAGCTCAAGAGTGTTTTCAGCGCGCATGGTGATTTCGGCAATTTCAGCCTTGAAGCCGGCTTTTTCCAGCGCATTTTTGATCGCCTCAAAGTCGGGGTATGCCGTCAACACTTCGATGGCGCCATCGTCCCCGGTGATCACATCTTCGGCACCAGCCTCCAAGGCCGCCTCCATCAACTTGTCTTCATCGGTTCCGGGCGCAAAAACAAACTGACCGCAATGTTTGAACTGGAACGCGACGGAACCGGCCGTACCCATGTTGCCGCCGTGTTTGCTGAAAGCGTGGCGCACTTCGGCCACGGTGCGCACCTTGTTGTCGGTCATGGTGTCGACCAGAATCGCCGCGCCGCCAATGCCATACCCTTCGTAACGAATTTCCTCGTAATGCACGCCTTCGAGTGTTCCCGTGGCCTTTTCAATGTTGCGTTTGACGGTATCGGCCGCCAAATTCGCCGCCTTGGCCTTCTCCACCGCCAGGCGCAGGCGCGGGTTGATGCTCAAATCACCCCCGCCCAAACGGGCTGCGACCATGATTTCACGGATGACACGTGTCCAGACTTTTCCCCGTTTTTCGTCCTGGCGGCCTTTTCTGTGCTGAATATTGGCCCATTTACTGTGTCCTGCCACGCTAAGTCCTTCAAAAATTCGTTACGCTACTGGCTTGATTGTACTTTTGGGACCCACATGGCAACCTCCACCACCAATGACGCCGGCACTGGCATCCTGATTGGCCAGCACGGCAGCACCCGCTGCCACTTGTTGCTGGACAAGGCCAACCGCCACGGCCTGATCACCGGCGCCACCGGCACCGGTAAAACCATCACTTTGCAAACCCTGGCCGAGGGGTTCTCGCGCCGCGGTGTGCCGGTCTTCATGGCCGATGTGAAGGGTGACCTCACGGGCATCTCGCAAGCCGGGCGCTTGAGCGAGAAACTGGCTGAAGTTCTCAAAGAACGCGCTCTAGAAGCTCCTGAATCAATAGCGTTTCCCACCAGCCTGTGGGACGTCTTTGGTGAACAGGGCCACCCGGTGCGCGCCACCGTGAGCGACATGGGTCCGCTCTTGTTGTCGCGCATGCTTGATTTGAACGAAACCCAGGCCGGCGTGTTGAACCTGATCTTCAAGATCGCCGACGACAACGGCCTGCTGCTTCTGGACATGAAAGACCTGCGCGCCATGTGCCAGTACGTGGGCGACAACGCGCGCGACTTCACCACGCAATATGGCAATGTGAGCGCCGCCAGCGTCGGCGCCATCCAGCGCGGCCTGCTGCAAACTGAAACCCAGGGCGGCGGGAAGTTTTTTGGCGAGCCGATGCTCAACATCAACGATTTCATGCAGACCGTCGCGGGCAAAGGGGTGGTCAACATCCTAGCGGCGGACAAGCTGATGAACTCGCCGCGCCTGTATGCGACGTTTTTGCTGTGGATGTTGTCGGAACTCTTCGAACAATTGCCTGAAGTCGGCGACCTGGACAAACCCAAACTGGTGTTTTTCTTTGACGAAGCGCACCTGCTTTTCAACGAAGCGCCAAAAGTGCTGATCGAACGCATCGAACTGGTGGTGCGGCTGGTGCGCTCCAAGGGCGTCGGGGTGTATTTCGTCACGCAGAACCCGCTGGACATTCCGGATTCAGTGCTGGCGCAACTGGGCAACCGCGTGCAACACGCCCTGCGCGCTTACACCCCGCGCGACCAGAAAGCCGTGAAGGCAACCGCCACGACGATGCGGCAAAAAGCCGGGCTGGACATCGAAACCGCCATCACCGAACTGGCCGTGGGTGAAGCGCTGATCAGTTTGCTCGACGCCAAAGGCCGACCGTGCGAGACCGAACGCGTCTACGTGTTGCCGCCTGGCAGCCAGATCGGCCCGATCAAGCCGGAGCAGCGCCAAGCCCTGATCAAGGAATCCCTGGTGGCAGGTGTTTACGAAAAAACCGAAGACCGCGACTCGGCCTACGAGAAATTGAAGGGCCGGGCCTTGGCGACTTCGGCGGCAAAAGACGATGCGCTGCCCAGTGGCCCGGTGTCAAGCGGCTCCATGGCCGGCGCCTCGATTGGCGGTAGCGGTGGTGGGGTTGGCGGTGGCAAAGCCGACGAAGCTGGCGGCGGCATGTTGGGCGGCATTACTGATGTGCTGTTTGGCACCACCGGCCCGCGCGGCGGCCGCCATGATGGCCTGGCCACCAACATGGCGCGATCAGCCGTGCGCACCATGGGTTCCGCGGTGGGGCGGGAAATCATCCGTGGCGTGCTGGGCGGGCTTTTTGGTGGCAGGAAACGTTGAGAAAACTTTGAAAAACGTTGATCCACTCCGTATGAACTGAAAGAAACCGCATGGCAGACGATTCAAGCAGCGCCACTTCCGGTAAAGCTACCGCTGTTGCTCCCAAACACATCCGCCTGACCTCCCATTCCGGCGGTTTTGGCGCGTTGCCAATTCAATGGGCGGCAGCCACGGCGCAAGAGCGCGGCCCCGTCATCGGCACCACCACCAAACGCAGCCACCGCAATGTGATTGGCACCCACAGCGGCTCCTACAGCATTTACCGCGCGCTGGCGGTGGCCTCGGGCGGCCTTTCAAAGGACCACAAGGCCGACCTGACCAACACCTCGCCCACCGTGCAAATCGGCCCCTACCCACAGTGGAGCGAGCCGGGCCGCATTGTCGCCATGGACCCCTGGGGCGCGATGGTGGCCGACGTGTTTCAGGACGAACTCGCGGCCGGTTACGACATCCGCCCTACCATCGCCATCACCCAGGCCCACGTGATCCTGCCCGAGGTGATCGAAGCCCTGCAATCGGGCCGCCTCAAGGCAGACGGCAAATACCTGACCAGCGGCGGTGCGGCCATGGTGACCAAGGTCGCCGTTGAACCGGTTTGGTTTTTGCCCGAAGTGGCGAAACGGTTTGGCTGCACCGAGGGTGACTTGCGCCGCGTCTTGTTTGAAGAAACCGGCGGCATGTACCCGGAACTCGTCACCCGCAGCGATCTCGAAGTATTTTTGCCGCCCATTGGCGGCTTGACCGCCTACATCTTTGGCAAGCCGCAAGACCTGGCCAACCCGGCCATCGAACTCACCGCCCGCGTGCACGACGAATGCAATGGCTCAGACGTGTTCGGCTCCGACATCTGCACCTGCCGCCCGTATTTGACACACGCGATTGAAGAATGCATCCAGGGGGCGCAACGAGGCGGCGTGGGTTTGGTGAGTTATTTCCGCAAGGAGGGCCGCGCCCTGGGCGAGGTGACCAAATTCCTCGTCTACAACG
>JANNYX010000394.1:0-3146 GCA_031410295.1 Rhodoferax sp. | reverse complement strand
GTCGTGAACTTCGCGTCGCTCACTGTTCGGCCCGATCTGAGCAAGGCTCCAACGCTTTCCCGCCGCCTGATGGCGGATTGCCCTGGGCGCAGCCGTCGATCATGGCTTGAGTCGCCTTACGATTTCCGCTAGAAGAACGGCGAGGTCGCTTCGGAAGTCCACCTGGCTATCAGTCGGCAAGACCTCCGAACTGCGAATCTGCATATGAAGCTGTCCGTCCGCAACGTGTTTGAGCGAATTTTCAAGCCGTTCCAAGTTGCCCTTCAGCGACTTGGTCGAGCGGTTGAACACGCCGGCAAAATTTGACTCGCCGAAGATCGGCGGCACATGGTCTTTGATCGCCCGGACGAGCATCGGCACCGTTTGAAGGTTGCCTCGCTCGTATGCATCGTTGAGCTCCTCGAGCATGCGGACCAAGCGGGTCAAATCCCACGCCCCCTTGGGCAGCGCCCTCAACTCGTCAATGCGGGTGGAATCAACGTATGGCGGCCTGACGGGCTGGCTCGGAGACGTCGCCACAGGAGGACCGACGGCTTGAAGGCGGCGAATCTGCCTAAGGGCGGCCAACATCAATTTGTGCGCGCCTTGAACCGCGACGAGAGACGGCCCACCCGACAGGCCCCCGCTGTATGAGTTCACCCACAGGGCAAGCTCTCGGCCGAAATTATTTCCCTTCCCCAGCGCAAGCTCATAAATGGACATCACGTCGGTGACCAACGCCCGGAACGTCGTCTCGTCCTCCGTCGTCAGCGAAATGGAGTCTCTCGTGCGCCGAAACCGCGACTCGATGGCTTTGACGTGGTCAACAATGCCCGCCAGTTCATCAGCCAGACTTTGCTGCTGGCTCATGCGGCGGGCCTTCCCGCTTCCGCGCCACTGAATTTTGATTTGTAGCCAGCGTAAAACATGGACGGCACCAAGTCGTTGAGCCCGTCCTTGACTAACAGCGCCGCCTTCACTGAAGAGTCGGACGGCAACGTCGACAAGGTATTTCTGATAGTTTTCATGGGGCTGGCTACGTTGACCATACGCAATACAAGTAAATTGCGATTATCAAGGCACAGAGCTCACGTCAACAGCCTGTCCCGTCGCACCATGGGAGGCTAGGTTGTCGATACTTTAAGAAATCCACAAGTGGTCGCAGAGAATCCCTGCATGGCTGCAGGATGCAATCCGGCGGCTTTACGTCGACCGGAGGATTCGCTGGCCCAAATTGGTCACTCACCAGCGTCGGCAGTTGGCCCAAACCCGACAATCAAATTCAAGCGAGCGGCGTTTGAGTCAATCACTGCCAGTAACTCAAAACTTCGTCGTCGGGAATATCAATCGTTTTCAAACCAGGTTAATAACGGCAACCCTCCCGTCCCCAACACCAGCGGCCTGCACCCAGGATTCAGCTTGCTAAACGCATCCAGCCCCCGTGCATTGCCTGGGTTGGCCCCGTTTTTTACTTCATATGCAAACAGTTCCCCTTGGCGACGCAAGACATAGTCCACCTCGTCCTGGCCATTGCGCCAGTAGTGGATCAAGGGTTGCGTGCTGCTGTGTTCCAGGTGGCGGGCCAGCAGCTCGGCGCCGACGGCGCTCTCAGAAATGCGGCCCCACAGTTCGGGCGTGGCGCGCAGGCGCTCGAAACCAAAACCTTCAGTGCTCGCAATGGCGCCCATCAGGGCGGTGTTGAACACTTGCAGCTTGGGGCTGGAGCCGCGTTGGCGCACCGCCTGCCCGGAATACTTTTGCAAACCACAGACCATGCCCGCGCCTTCGAGCAGTTGCAGGTAATGCGCGATGGTGGTGGTGTTGCCGGCGTCGCTGAGTTGCCCCAGCATCTTCTGGTAACTCAGCTCTTGCCCGCTGTAGCGGCAGGCCAGATCGAAAACGCGGCGCAGCAGGGCCGGCTTCTGCACCGGGCTCATCAGCAACACGTCTTTGCTGATGGTGGTTTCAATCAAGGCGTCGCGCACATAGGCGGCCCATCGTTGCGGGTTGTCAACCAAGGTGGCGGCGCCGGGGTAGCCACCATAGAAGATAAATTGATCAAGGGTGAAGCCAAAAGCCTCGCGCATTTCGATGAAGCGCCAGTGGCCCAGGCGGGTCATCTCGAACCGCCCGGCCATGCTTTCTGTCAAGCCGCGGGCAATCAGCAGCGGCGCAGAGCCCAGCACCACCACCCGCACGTCTCGGCCGGCACGTGTATCCTCGTCCCAGAGGCGTTTGACCACTTCGGTCCAGTCGGGCAGCTTCTGCACTTCGTCCAGCACCAGGATGCAGCTTCCGGCGTTGACTGCCAATGCGCGGGCGGTTTCCCATTGCGTCGTGAGCCACCCGCTGCCTGCAAGGCCTGGGTTATCGGCGCTGACACTGTGCTGTGCCACGGTTTTGGCGGATGTTTCCGCCAGCGCGGCCATCGCCTGGCGAACCAGGGTTGTCTTGCCGACCTGGCGCGGGCCGGCAAGCACTTGCAGGAAGCGGCGCGGCTCCTGCAAACGGGCGATGAAAGTGGCCAGAACAAGGCGGCGTATTTCTGATGACATGGTTTTACTCAATCGAATGAGTAATTTTACTCAATGAAATGAGTAATTTATCTCAACCGATTGAGTAAATTTCAAATCAGCAGGATTTCAGCCTTGGCCGAACCGGCTTTTCAACCGGAAAACTACAGAATCCGGTTGAACCAGAGCAGCGACAGACCGGCTGCACTAATCGCCAACACAGCTGCAAAAAGTGCCAGCAGACCGGATACTTCCGTTTCCTTCTTCTCCACGGTCAGGCGCGAGCTTAGCGTTTCGTAGACCTTTTTCAAGTCTTGCGCAGTGCCGGCGTAGAAGTAGTCCGCATCGGTCTTCTGCGCCACAGCTTTCAGCGTGGCCTCATCCAATCGAACCCGCATTGACCAACCCTCAAACCCGATGGTTTCGCCGTTTACCGTGCCGATGCCTACGGTGTATACGCGCACGCCCCGGTCGGCGGCCATTTTTGCAGCCTCAATAGTGTCGATGCCGGTCGTGCGTTGGCCGTCGGTCAAAAGAATGATGGCGCCGGATTTGTACGAACCTGGAGGTACCGGTGTGAATTCTTTTTTGTCTTTGGGTTTGTCGTCAATGGAAACGCCGCGCTGGCGCTGGTTTCCGTACTGCAATTGGCCC
>JANNYX010000393.1:0-9683 GCA_031410295.1 Rhodoferax sp. | reverse complement strand
CCAAAGTATGCGGTGATGGTCCAGCCGGAATTTGTTTTGACGACTTCAATGTCTGACCTGGCTTTATTCATTGAAATTGGTCGGATCACGTCGAACTGCGACCATTCTCGACGCGGCCACTTTGGTCGATCTGATCCCACTGCCAACTCGATTGAGCGCGCGGGGTCGGTTACTTGAATTGTGAACTTGACCTCGGAAGCAAGTGCGGCGCCTTCATTCCGAACATACAGGCGAATCGGACGGAGTTTTGAACTGAACCGTAGGTACTCGGCGCGATCTCGGTAGAAGGCAGAATTGGTTCGCTCGTGCAGTGTAAAAACGGGCATACCGAAGGGGCCAGTAGGTTGCGGCCGGGAGTAGTCTGGAAGTCCCTTGATCTCAGGGTGTTTTAGAGAAATGGTTTCGAATGTTGTATTCTCAACCAATTCAGACCAGTCAGAACCAGTCGCAAGCTTTGGAACCAACAATGGCCTGGGCTTTAGCCGTTCGCTTACCGCTTGGCCCATTCGGGCAATTTCGTCTGGGCGGGCCTCGTCCGTTGATGAGCCGCGCCGAAGGTAGACAGTGTTTCGGCGGAGCGCGCCGTAGTCTTTCGTAAGAAAGGTAGGGCGGTCTTGAACGGAAATATGAAGACACCTATCTGCTTTAATCTGAAGGGCATGGGCGTGTACGAGAACTCAACTGGCCGATTGGTTTTTGCGTTAACAAACTGCTGAAGGTTTGCATCGTCAATGTGCTCGGCAATTCCAACAACCGTCGATTCAGTCTCTTTGACTTCTTGAATCCCGATGAGAATGTACGCATCGGTTCGACGCCATGCGTTCGCGAACGCAAGTATGTCCTTGAGGAGTTCCGATTTTGTCCGGTCGTCCGCCCCTTCAAAGTTGTACTGCTCTCGTTTGAAGTCGAGTTCGGCTCCTTCAGCCTCGAAAAGCAATGCATCTATGAGTGAGTTGTGGTGCATTAGTGCGGCTTACCGTTTGATTTAGACATCAAGGGCGCGGAAGAAGACTAGCCGTGCCAGCACGTAGTCGCTAGGTGGCGGCAAGGGGTTTGCAAGCTTGACGCACAGTTGCATGCGCAAATTATGACTTGCGATTTGGCGTGAGGGTTGTGTGGTTCGAGCGGCATCGCACGGCAGGCAAACCCAGCGCGCCGGTGTTGACGCAAGGGACACAGCACCACATCAATCTGCGCCAGCCGTCCCATGAAAGCCTTCGTCGACTACGAGGCCAGCGGGTTCAATGGCGACATCTGCAAGGCCAGCCGCGGCGATTGGCAGCCGGCTTTTTCCGACCATTAAAATTACGTTAATTAACTATATACAATACAAAATAGTATATTTATTAGTATTTTTTGCTATAATATAAATATCTAATAAATGACATTATTAGACGGCCTGTATGTATAAATTTCATTGAATAAAATATTCAACCTGATAATTTAGCCGTCCCCTCCGCTGATCTCCGGCGGTCGGCGCGCCAACACCGTCTGCGCCACCGCTTCATACACCCGCGCCAGCTGCAACATTGCCGCATCCCCCTGCGGTTTGCAAATGATTTGCAAACCCATCGGCAACCTCTGGGCATTGAAGCCGGCCGGGATGCTCAGGCTGGGTAGCCCGGACGCGGTGGCGGTGTTGCACACGCATACGCGCCAACTGGCGTTTCACCCGCATGAGCATTTGGACATGCCTGCGGCGGCGGTGGTTACCTGTCCTACCGCAAGGTGTTGGCCTACCAGGGGCGTTATTTGTACCAGGGTGTGATTCAGGAGCGCGACATCATCGGCTGTGACAACGGGGTGGTCAGCTTTCAGATTGTCGCTTCGCACGATCAAACCTTATTCGTCCGGCCCCATCGCGGCGAACAACGGCGCTTTACGTCGCCGTTGCGTGCAGCTTTACACCTAGCGCCCTTGCGACTTTCAGTACCGTGGCAAAGGTCGGATTGCCTTCTGCACTGAGAGCGCGATAAAGGCTCTCACGGCTCAGGCCAGCGTCCTTGGCGACTTGAGTCATGCCTTTGGCTCGGGCGATGTTCCCGAGAGCCCTGGCAATCCCGGCTGCATCGTCCGGCGCCTCTTCAAGCCAGGCGTCCAGATAGGCGGCCATTTCTTCGGGAGTGCGAAGGTGCTCCGCAACATCGTATGGCGTGGTCTTGGTCTTGATTGGATACTTCGCGGCGGTCTTGGGCATAACGCTACTCCTGAAAGTTCTTGGTCAATCGGATCGCCTTTGCGATGTCCTTCTGCTGCGTTGACTTGTCGCCGCCTGCGAGTAGCAGCAGTAGCCGTGTTCCTCGCTGCGTGTAGTAGACGCGGTATCCAGGACCGAAGTCGACCTTCAGTTCAGTGACACCATTTGTGAGGTCTCTGTGCTGGCCAGGATTTCCTTCGATCAAACGATCAACTCGAACCAGAATTCGAGCGCGCCCTGCATGGTCCTTCAGCGCGTCAATCCACTCGCGATAGTCGTCGGTCTTCTCAACTCGCATCCAAAGGAGTGTAGCTTGTGGGCTACTATTGTCAAGGCTGGGGCGACGGGTCATTTCCGACTACAAATCACGTTAATTATTTATAAACAGTTTATATTTATATATTTATTAAGCTTTTTTGCTATATTATAGCTATCAAACAAATGATATTGTTCGACGTCCTATAGGTAGTTATTTCATTGAATAAAATATTCAATTTGATAATTTAGCCTTCCACCCCGCTAGTGCTCCGGCGGGCGACGCGCCAACACCTCCTGCGCCACGGCTTCATACGCCCTCGCCAGTTGCAAAACTGCCGCATCCCCCTGCGGTTTGCCAATGATCTGCAAACCCATCGGCAGGCCGTCGGCATTGAAACCCGCCGGGAGGCTGATGCAGGGCAGCCCGGCATAGGTAGCGTAAATCGTCACTTCCATCCAGCGGTGGTAAGTGTCCATACTGCGCATGCCCTGGGCACTTTGGATCTGGCGCGGCCAGCGCATAGCACCATCAAACGGCCACACCTGGGCCGTCGGAAGCGCCAGAAAGTCGTGTTTCTCGAACAGCTTGCAAAAGTGGTGGTAAACCTGCGTGCGGTGAACGCTGGCGGCCATCAACTCGCTGCCCAAAAGCGTGGTGGATTGGTCATGCTCCCATAACGCTTCGGCTTTGATCAACGCGCGGTTTTGCGGCTTCTTTAAAAAAGGCGCAATGCGGTTGCCCTGCATCGCGCGGCGCCACACCAGCCAGTGCTCCCAAACCTGTTCCGGAGCCAGGCCCAAGCTGATCGGTTCGATGGCGCAGCCCAGGCCTTCAAAACGCCTCAGCGCCTGTTCACACACGGCCAGGATGCCGTCTTCCATGGCCAAATAACCGCCCAGGTCGCCGAGCCAGCCGATGGGGCTGGTTGTTGAGTCAAACTGCCCAAAGGCCGACGAATAATCTATCTTGTTTGCTATAGAAAGAGGAGCTTTTGAGTCGTAACCCGCCTGAATTTCCAGCAACCGCGCCAGATCATCGACGGTGCGCGCCATCGGCCCTTCGGTGCCCAGCTGGCTGATGAAGGCGTCGCTCGCCGGCCACATCGGCACGCGGCCCTGGCTCGGGCGAAAACCAAACACGTTGTTCCAGCCGGCCGGATTGCGCAGGCTGCCCATGAAGTCCGATCCATCGGCCACCGGCAACAGGCGCGTGGCCAACGCCACCGCTGCGCCGCCGCTGCTGCCGCCCGCGCTTTTGCCGAGGTTATAGGGGTTGCGTGTGGCGCCAAACACCTCGTTGAAGGTGTGTGAACCGATGCCAAATTCGGGCACGTTGGTTTTGCCGACGACGATGCAGCCGGCGGCTTTCATGCGCTGCACCATCAGGCCATCTTCCTGCGGCACGAAATCGCGCATCAGGGGCGAGCCCAGGGTGGTGGGGATGCCGCTGGCGTTGGAGAGGTCTTTGATCGCCTGCGGCATGCCGTGCAGCCAGCCCAGAGATTGCCCGCGCGCCAGTTGGGCGTCACGGGCGTCGGCCTGCGCCAGCAGATGGGGCTCGTGCTGCAAACTGACGATGGCGTTGACGTGCGGGTTGACGGCGGCAATGCGCCGCAAATACGCTTGCATCACCTCGCGGCACGACACCTGCCGCGCGTGAATTGCCCGGGAGAGCTGGTCGGCGCTGTAGTCCGTGATGTCGGCGACGGTTGTGGTGGCGGTCATGGCGATGATTTCTGTGAGGGCGGTGATTTCTGTGAGGGCGGTGAGGGCGGTGAGGGTGGCAGTGTTGCTCCCGGTGACTTGAAAACAGCGTGAATGCGCGCGAGACCACCGGCAAACATACCATGGCGGCAGCACCCTCTTTTGTTTTTCGGCCGTGCCCTGCACAGCGCCCGACAAATGAATCTATAGTGTCGCCCATGACATTTCTCGCGCTGGATATTGGCAATACCCGCCTCAAATGGGCCAGTTACGCGGCCGCCGAGCCGGGCGCCGAACTGCTGGCCCAAGGCGCCGAATTCCTGGAAAACATCGACAAACTGGCTGATGGGCCGTGGGCCGAACTGGCCACCCCCACGCGCATGCTGGGCTGTGTGGTGGCAGGCGACGGCATTCGCATGCGGGTGCAGGAGCAGCTTGAGCAAATGAGCGACTGGAACGTGCCCGCCAGCTGGGTGGTGGCCAGCGAGGCTGAGGCCGGCCTGACCAACGGCTACGACTTCCCCTCGCGCCTGGGCGCCGACCGCTGGGTGGCGATGGTCGGCGCCTGGCATCGCATGCAGGCACAGATGGGAGCCGATGGCCGCTCACCTGGGGCGAAACGACCGCTGGTGGTGACCATGGTGGGCACCGCCGTCACCGTGGAGGCGATTGATGCCACGGGGAAATTCCTGGGCGGCTTCATCCTGCCCGGGCACGGCATCATGCTCAAGGCGCTGGAATCGGGCACCGCCGGCCTGCACGTGCCCACCGGCGAGGTTGTCGCCTTCCCCACCAATACCAGCGATGCGCTGACCAGTGGCGGCACTTTTGCCATTGCCGGCGCCATCGAACGCATGGTGCAACACGTGCGCGAGCACTGCCAGGCCGAGCCCCTGTGTTACATGACGGGCGGCGCCGGCTGGAAGATGGTGCCGTCGCTGAACGCTAAATTCGAGCTGGTGGAGAATCTCATTTTTGACGGCCTGCTGGAGATCGCCGCCGCCCGAAGCCGCCTTTTGGCGTAGGCCGTCGCCGGCCGAATTGCGCCGAAGTGAGCCAGCAGACGAGCGTGTTGGAACCTTGGGGAACCTCTGTAAAACCCCGTTTGGACTGAAGTTTTACAGACCTTCTTATTCCTTTTCTAAATCAATACTGAAGTAGGCGCGGCGATGACGACAGTGCAATAGCACGGCTAGGAGCTGCAACGACCTGCAGTGTTGATTTAGAAATGGAATTAGGAGTGCAGGCGCCCGGCAGCCAAACCGTCAACCGCCTGAAACATCGACTGCCGCGCCTGCGCGATGACCTGGCCTTTCCAGGCGTCGCTGTTGGTATAGAAGGCATCCCGCATTTGTTGCTTGATCTGCCGCGCCAGCTCCACCGGCGCGTCCGGGTGGATATTGAGCCAATGCTCGGCACGCAAGGCGTACGACACCTCGGTCATCGGCAAGGTGCCGTATTCCATCGCAATGCCGGTGTATTCGGCGTTGGGGCATTCCTGCGCCAGCGCCGTCCACATCAGGCCGGTAAGAAAGGCTGAGGTCGACGAACCATCGTAAATCGACGTCACTGGCGTCGCGCCATTGCCACCCCACCAGGCGCGCGCGCGGGCCAGCGCTTGGGCATCGTCGGCGCAGGCAAAGATGCGTTCGCCCAGCCCGCTGGGGCCCAGCCCTGTGTGCAGGTCGATCCAGGCCACCTGGGCAGCCTGCGCCGCATGTTGGCGCAACACGCCGCGCAAGGTCTGGTTGCTCCAGGTCGGCGCCGTGCCGCCGAAAAACAGGCCCTGCGGAAATTCATGTTGCCCGCGTGAAAACGCCGCCTGGAAAGCCGGCATGCCGCGGCTGGCGATGTAGCCGTCCAGCGCGGCTTGGTTGGCGGCGTCCGGCGGCCAGTGTTCGGGGATCAACACATCGGCAATTTCGCGGTACGCATGGTTTACTGGCAAGGCTTGGCTGAAGTCCTGAAAATTGCGGTTCAGGTCGACGTTTTCGTGCGTCGTGCGCCGGATATGGGCGAAGCCGTAGGGGTTAAGGGCGTGGATGTACAAGACCGCCACCTGCTGGCTCCTCGCATGTTCGAGCCATTCGGCGTCGTGGGTGGCAAACACCTGCACGCCACTGCCGCAAAACCCTTCGACGCCGTGGCAGGCGCTGCTGACAATCAACAGCTGGCGGGCATCCAGCGGGCCACTGCGCGCCAGGTCCATCGCCAACACTTCGCCGCCAGGACCTGGCAGCGGGTGCACGTGCGACTCAATTTGCAGGCCAGCTGTGGCGGCGCCTTCCAGAAACTTAACGCGGGCTTGGTTGTAATCGGCTGAAAACGCCTGGGCGACCCCGATCATGCAGTGGTCTGGTCGCCGCGCGCCGGTGCCGGTTCCTTGAACCAGGCCTCCGCCAGTTGCACCCAGTAGGTGGCGCCCAGGGGAATCAGTTCGTCGTTGAAGTCGTAACTCGGGTTGTGCAACATGCACGGCCCGGCGCCGTGGCCCATGTCGCGGTGGCCGCCTTCGCCGTTGGCAATGAAACAGTAGGCGCCGGGTTTGGCCATCAGCATGTAGGCGAAATCTTCCGCGCCCATGGTCGGCTCCTGGATTTCCACGTTGTCGGCACCGACAATACTTTGCATCACCTTGCGGCAAAACGCCGCCTCATGCGCGGCATTGATGGTTGGCGGGTAATTGCGTTCGAACTCGAATTCACAGGTCACGCCAAAGGCGGCACAGGTGTGTTCGGAGATTTCGCGCATGCGTTGTTCGATCAGGTCCAGCACCTCCACAGTAAAAGTGCGCACTGTGCCTTGCAGCTCGCAGCTGTCCGGGATGACATTAGTGGCTTCACCGGCGTGGATCATGGTGACCGAAATCACGCCGGCGTCTATCGGCTTCTTGTTGCGGCTGATGATGGTCTGGAAGGCCTGCACCATCTGGCATGCCACTGGCACCGGGTCCAGCCCGAGATAAGGCAGCGCCGCGTGAGCGCCTTTGCCGCGGATGGTGATCTTGAACTCGTTGCTGGAGGCCATCACCGGCCCGGCGCTGACGGCAAACTTGCCCATTTGCGGCCCCGGCCAGTTGTGCATGCCAAACACCGCCTCCATCGGGAATTTTTCAAACAGACCATCTTTGATCATTTCGCGCGCGCCGCCGCCGCCTTCTTCAGCGGGCTGGAAGATCAAATACACGGTGCCGTCAAAATTGCGGTTCTTGGCGAAATGTTGCGCCGCGGCCAGCAGCATCGCGGTGTGGCCGTCGTGCCCGCAGGCGTGCATTTTGCCGGCGTTTTTGCTGGCGTGCGCAAAGGTGTTGAACTCCTGCATCGGCAGGGCGTCCATGTCGGCGCGCAAACCAATGCCGCGGCTGGACGTGCCGGCCTTGACGATGCCGACCACGCCAGTGGTGCCCATGCCGCGATGAATGGGAATGCCCCAATCGGTGAGTTGTTTGGCGACGACGTCGGCGGTACGCACTTCCTTGAAGCACAGCTCCGGGTGGGCGTGGATGTCGCGGCGGATGGCGGCAATGCTGGCCGCCTGGGTGACGATGGAATCGATGGTTTTCATGGGGTTGTTCCTTTACCCTACAGTCTAATCCCGTTGATTGGCGCATGCCAACCGGGGGTTTTCCGTCGGTCATCACCCGGGCGTCAAGGTTTACCATTGGCACCGATGCCATTTAATTCGACACCATGAGTTCAACCCCGCTAGCCAATGGCACGCACCAGGTGCGCGGCGCCTGCCCGCACGACTGCCCGGACACCTGTTCGCTGTTGACCACCGTGCAGGATGGCATCGCCATCAAGGTGCAGGGCAATCCGGCGCACCCGCAGACCGGCGGCGTATTGTGCAACAAGGTGTCGAAATACACCGAAAGAACCTACCACCCCGAGCGGCTCCTTTTCCCGCAAAAACGGGTGGGACGCAAGGGTTCGGGACAGTTCGAGCGCGTCAGCTGGGAATTGGCCCTGGGCGACATCGCGGCGCGCCTGCAAGCCATCGCAGCCAGCGGGCCCGGCAACGCGCAGGCGATCCAGCCCTACAGCTACGCCGGCACCATGGGTCTGGTGCAAGGTGAAGCCATGGCGGCACGCTTCTTCAACAAACTCGGCGCCGCCCAACTTGACCGCACCATCTGTTCGGCAGCGGGCAGCGAAGGGCTGGTTCAAACGCTGGGCGCCAAGGTCGGCATGCGGGTCGAATATTTTGCCGAAGCCAAGCTGATTCTGATTTGGGGCAGCAACTCGATTGCCAGCAATCTGCATTTCTGGCGTTACGCGCAGGAGGCCAAACGCCAGGGGGCCAAACTGGTTTGCATTGACCCGCGCCAGAGCGAAACTGCCGAAAAATGCCATGAACACATTGCCTTGCTGCCGGGTACCGATGCGGCGCTGGCCTTGAGTCTGATGCACGAATTGATCCAGCACGGCTGGCTGGACCACGACTACCTGCAGCAGTACACCCTGGGCTGGGACGCCTTGCGCCAGCGGGCGCTGCAGTGGCCACCCGAACGCGCGGCCAACATCTGCGGCATTGGTGCAGACCAGATCAGAGCGCTGGCGCAGGACTATGGCGGCTGCTTCGCGCGGGGGGAACCCGCCGCCATCCGCATGAACTACGGTCTGCAACGCGTCAAAGGCGGTGGCAACGCAGTGCGCGCCATCTCCTGCCTGCCGGCGCTTACGGGGGCATGGCGACACCGGGCCGGTGGCGTTTTGTTGTCCAGCTCGGGCGAGTTTCCCTCCGACAAGCTGGCGCTGCAGCGCCCTGATCTGCTGCAAGGCAGGGTGCCGCGCACACTCAACATGAGCACCGTGGGTGACGACTTGCTGCGTGCCGGCTCGCCCGAATTCGGCCCGCAGATTGCCGCCTTGATCGTCTACAACAGCAATCCGGTTGCCGTGGCGCCCGATTCCGGCAAAGTGGCGCAGGGCTTCCTGCGCGAGGACTTGTTCACCGTGGTGCTGGAGCACTTCCAGACTGACACCGCCGACTACGCCGACTACCTGCTGCCCGCGACGACCCAGCTCGAACACTGGGACATCCACATGGCCTATGGCCACACCGACGTCTTGCTGAACCGCCCGGCCATCCGGCCGCTGGGCGACGCCAAACCCAACACGCAGATTTTCCGCGAGCTGGCTGAGCAGATGGGTTTCAAGGAGCCCTGTTTTGCCGACGACGATGAAGCCCTGTGCCGCCAGGCCTACGGCGACGCCGTCAATTTCGACACCTTGCTGGAAAACGGGTTCGCCCCGTTGCCGGTGGCCGCCGCGCCGTTTGCCAAGGGAAATTTCCGCACACCTTCAGGCAAGTGTGAGTTTTACAGCGCACGCCTGGCTGCGCAAGGCCTGGACGGCCTGCCGGACTACATCGGCAACTACGAGGCACCCGGCGCCTCAGCCCGCTACCCCTTGGCGCTGATCTCGCCGCCGGCGCGCAACGTCCTCAATTCAAGTTTTGTCAACGTCAAAAGCCTGCGTGACATCGAAGGTGAGCCGCTGCTGGAAATGCACCCCGCCGATGC
>JANNYX010000392.1:0-8864 GCA_031410295.1 Rhodoferax sp. | reverse complement strand
GCGGCGCTGGACGCGGGCGCCATGGGAGATGGGGTTTGAGGCGTCATTGGGCAGCGTGTTGGCCATGCCAGCACACGACCTGATGCGCCTCGCCGACCTGGCGCTGCTCGGGAAGGCGCTCCCTGCAAACCAGGGCGGCATGCTGGCAGCGCGCGGCAAATGCGCAACCGCTGCCGAGCTGGTCCAGGCCCGGCACCTGCCCAGGGATCGAACTCAACACCACGCGACCCTCAACGACCTGCGGCATGGAGCCGATCAAGCCTTGCGTGTAAGGATGCTGCGGCGCGCCGAATATGCGCTGGGTGGGGCCCGCTTCAACAATGCGCCCGGCATACATCACGATGGTGCGGTCGCTGATGCGGCGCACGACGCCCAGATCGTGCGTCACGATGATGATGGCCACGTTGGAGGTGTTGCGAATTTCGCAGAATAGCGAAAGTATTTCTTCCTGCACGGTGGCGTCCAGCGCCGTGGTGGGTTCGTCCGCGATGAGCAATTTCGGCGACGAGGCAGTGGCAAACGCAGTGAGAATGCGCTGCTTCATGCCGCCGCTCATTTGGTGCGGGTATTGCCGCACCCGTATTTCGGGCGCGGTGATGCGGACCTTGCGCAGCAGAGCCACCGCGTCCTGCTGCGTTGCTTTGGCGCCTGCGCGGCGCAATCGCAGCACTTCTTGGGTCTGGTTGCCGATGGTGAACAACGGGTCGAGCGACGTCATGGGGTTCTGCAGGATCATCGCGATGTCACGCCCGCGGATCGCGCGCATCTGGTCGGGCGACAGTGCCAATAACGACTGGCCATCGAAATCAATGTCACCCGTTACCCTGGCGCTGTCCGGCAATGAGCGCATCAACGCGGTGCACATCGTCGTCTTGCCGCTGCCGGATTCGCCCACCACACCGACGATCTGGCCCTGTTCCACGCTGAAGCTGGCCGCAGACACGGCCGCGATCGGTTGCCTGGCTGGTCCAAATTGAACCGTAAGCTTGCGCACGTTCAGCAGCGACATCAACTTTCCTATCGACCGTGGTGGGGATCGAGTTTGGTGTTCAGCCAATCACCCAAGGCACTGAAACTCAAGACCGACAGGAAGATGGCCAGGCCGGGAAACACCGCAAGCCACCAGGCAAAACCCATCAGGGATTTGGAGTCTGCGAGCATGACGCCCCAGGAGACGCTGGGCGGTTGCACGCCGAGCCCGAGAAAAGACAGGGCCGATTCCAATATCATGGCGCGGCCGATATCCAGCACGGCCAGAATTGCCACCGAGTTGATCGCGTTGGGCAACACATGGCGCAAAGCGATCTTCACCCTGGAGACCCCGGCAATCCGCGCCAGCAACACGAAATCGCGCTCCTTGATGCCGAGCACCTCGCTGCGGACCAGGCGGGCGTAACGCGCCCAATTGGTCAGGATCATCACGATGATGATATTCCCCAGCCCCGGCCCAAGGGCGGACACTAGCGCCAGCGCCATGAGAATAAAAGGCAGGGCCAGAAATGCATCCGTCAGCCGCGCCAGCAGCGATCCAACGATGCCACCGAAATAACCAGCGATGAGGCCGATGAAGGTGCCCAGAATTCCGCCGAAAAGCACCGCCGCGGCGGCGACCATCAGCGACACCTGGGCGCCTGCCAGGAGGCGGCTGACAACATCACGTCCGAGCTGGTCGGTGCCCAGCGGATGGCGCAGCAAACCATCGGCTTCCCAAGCGGGAGGCAGCAACACCGCCTCGAAATCGATGCTGGTCGAGGTGTAGGGCGTGAGGCTGGTGCCAAAAACGGCGGCGACCACCAGAAGCAGGCAGACCAGGGTGGCCAGCCATGGCGGCCGGCCCGATTTGCGAAGCCAGGTGAATCCGCCCGACATCAGACTGCCGTACTGAGAGCTCATTGCCGCACCCTCGGGTCCAACACAGTGGCCAGCGCATCCACCCCCAGGTTGATCAACATGAAGCAGAACGCCGTGACCAGCACCCCGGCCTGGATGATCGGGAAGTCACGGGTGAAGATGGCTTCCACCAGCACCTGCCCAACGCCCGGCCAGGCGAAGATCCGCTCAGTAACGACGGCGCCGCCAAGCAACACGCCGAACTGCAAGCCCAGGTAGGTGATGATCGGCAGCGAGGCGTTTCGCAGGGCGTGTTTGAAGACGATGACAAGTTCCGGCAGGCCCAGATTGCGCTCCATCTTCACGAAGTCGCTTTGCAGGGCGTTGACCATATTGGCGCGTGTCAGGGCCGCCAGCGACGCAGAGGAAAAAAGCGCCAGCGTGGTGACGGGCAACACATAATGTTGCCAGGTGCCATAACCCGATGACGGCAGCAGGCCCAGCGTGACCGCGAAGACCAGCATCAGCATCAGCGCAAACCAAAAACTCGGGATCGACTCGCCCGCCGCTGCGTACCAGCCGACCAGGCGCGACAGCAGGCCGCGCGGTTTCATCGAACTCAATATGCCCAACGGCAAGCCGATGCAAACCGACAACACCATCGCCGAGCCGACCAGCTTGAAGGTAGCCCAAAGCGCCGGCAGCACCAGCCCCATGGCTGAGACGCGGTACCGGAACGACGTGCCAAAATCGCCCTGGACGATGTTGGCAAGGAAATTCAGGTACTGAACCACCATCGGCTTGTCCAGGCCGAACTGCTTGCGCAGAAACTGCATGTCTTCGGGTGTGGCCTCGGTGCCCAGAATCAGCGGCACCGGGTCCCCCACCAGGCGGGCCAGCAGAAAAATGACGAACGTCAGGACAAACAATGTGGCAAAAGCTTCCGCCCCCCGGCGCAGGAGAAACAGGCCCATGTCAAAGAAGACTCACGCCGACGCAGCGGCGGATGAAAATCGGGGTAGACATGCTGAGGGTTTTCCAGTTCGATACTGACCCGCCCATTCAGGCCGTCAGCAGGAAACCCTCGTAGTTGTTGGCAGCCACCTCGGCGCAAATCTTTCTGTAACGCGCCATGCCACCCGCGTAAGGCATGAAGACAACCGGTTTACCTGGCACATTGGCGCCCCGGTACCAAGAGCTCGCGACGGTGGAAAGCAACGTGGTGGCGGCGGCCGTGTCAACTTGTTGTTGCCACTGGCGCATGGTCTCATCGTCTGTCTCGATGCGTTTCAAACCTTGCCCGCGCATGTGGGCGATGCAGTCGGCGATCCACTCGGCGTGTTGTTCGATCGCCACCGGCATATTGGTCAGCACGCAGGGGCTGCCAGGCCCGGTGATGGTGAACAGGTTCGGGAAGCCCGCGACCTGCAGGCCCAGGTAGGTGCGTGGGCCGTCTTTCCATTCCTGCGCCAGCGACTTTTCCCCGCGCCCGCGGATATCCATGCGCAGCAAGGGCCCGGTGATGCCGTCGTAACCGGTGGCGAATACGATGATGTCCAGCGGGTATTCGGCATCTTGCGTGCGGATGCCCTGCGCCGTGATCTCCTGGATTGGCGCGGCCCGGATATCCACCAGCGACACGTTGTCGCGGTTGAAGGTGTCGTAATAGCCGGTGTCAATCGGCGGGCGCTTGCCCGCATAAGGGTGGTCGATGTTCGACAACTTATGCCCAGTTGCGGGGTCTTTGACCATCTGGCGGATCTTGCCGCGCAGAAACTCGGCCGCCGTGTCATTCGCCGCCAGGTTTTGCATCAAGTCCGAGAAGGTTGTCCGAAACTCGATGCCGCCCTTGATCCAGGCCTGCTCGTACAGTTCGAGGCGCTCCTCCGGTGGTGTTTCCAGCGCCAATCGCGGCTTGTTGTCCCACGGGTGGCCTGAGGTGGACGCGTGCATCGCCCGGCGTATTTCGGCCGCGTTGTCTTTGACGTACTGCCTGAATTCGGGCGTCCACGGCGCATTGCGCGCAGGCACGCTGTAAGTCGGGCTGCGCTGGAACACCGTGAGGTGGGCGGCAGTTTCAGCGATCACTGGCGCGGCCTGGATGCCGGTGGAGCCGGTGCCAATCTGCCCGACACGCTTGCCGGTGAAATCGACGCCTTCCTTTGGCCACTGCCCGGTGTGATGCCAGCGCCCGGAGAAATTCTCCAACCCCGGAATCTTGGGAACGTTGGCCGCAGACAGGCAACCCACCGCCGTGATGAGGAACTGGGCGGTGAAGCGTTCCCCCTGCCCGGTAGTCACTTCCCACAGGTTCGCTGTTTCGCTGTAACGCGCCGCAGTCACGCGCGTGTTGAAGCGGATATTGCGCTTCAAGTCAAATTTGCCGGCCACATGGTTCATGTAGCGAATGATTTCGGGCTGCTGCGGATACCGCTCCGACCATTCCCACTCGCGCATCAGCTCTTCCGAGAACGTGTAGCCGTAAACATGGCTTTCGGAGTCGCAGCGCGCGCCAGGGTAACAGTTCCAGTGCCAGGTGCCGCCCACGTCGTTGCCGGCTTCGAGCACCTGCACATTCAAACCCAGGCGGTCGCGCAGGCAAAGCAGTTGGTACATGCCGGCAAAACCGGCCCCGATGACCAGCGCATCGAAATGGCCGGATTCGACGGACGCGCGAGCGCGGGATTCATTGGTAGTCACGGCGGGAAACCTTTCGTAGTCCGTATTCTCATCGGTATCAAGTGATACTAATAAGAATAACCGTGAGTGTCAAGACCGCGCCTGCCAGGGCAACGGCAAGCGACGGGCACTGTCAGGTCGCCAGCAAAGCGCCATCCACCGCCAGGTCTGCGGCATTGGCCAGCCTTGATTCTTGCGCCTTAGCCAGCATCAGGCCGGCTGGAGCGGCGCCAATGATGGCCACGTCGGGGGTGCATGCTGAGCGGGTTTCTGCCATGGTGTTTCAAACTTTCAATGCCTCTGAGTGATTCTTCGCGCTTTTGTCGCGAGGTTACACTCGCGGCGCCTCCAGGACTAATATGTGTAAGTATATTTTTTGCGTTAAACTAATCAGGATAAGGCCGTCAAATAATAACAATTCTTTGCTATAATAAATATATTAATTATGAATAATAAATATATATATTATAGTTCATAATATTTTTAAAACGTATTATTTTGCGCTAAAGACCCGAGTCGGCGCGTGATCTCAAAAAACCCCGCCACCGTTTCGTCAATGATTTCTTGCGCCGTTTTGATCGAATCGATCAAGCCCGCCGACTGCCCGGCCAGCGCCGGCGCGGCCTCCATGTCGCCGTCAAAATACAGGCTGCGGATGCCTTTCATGGCCTCAAAAGACATCACGCCTTCTTCATGAATTGCCAGCGTGCGGCCAGATTTCAGCGCGCGAATACACGGTGTTGATTTTTTGTTCAGCACCAGTGTGCCAGTCTCTTTGGCGTTGATGATGGCGTTCTTGTAATTGATGTGCACCGGGCTCTCAAAGCAGCTTACAAAACGTGTGCCCATCTGGATGCCTTCGGCCCCGAGCGCGAACGCCGCCGCCATGCCACGACCGTCGCAAATGCCGCCAGCGGCGATCATCGGCACGCCGGTGCGCTGGCGGATCGCCTGCAACAACACCAAGGTGGAGACTTCTTCCGGGTTCTTGAAGCCGCCGCCTTCGCCGCCCTCCACCACCAGGCCGTCGATGCCGGCGTCGACACATTTCATCGCCGCGTCCACCGTGGGCACGGCGTGGTAGACCGTGATTCCGGCGTCCTTCAAGGGAGCGATGAACTTCGCCGGGCTGCCTGCCGAAGTGGTGACAAACTTCACGCCGGAGGCGCAGACGAACTTCAGCATGGCATCGTCTTTGAGGAAACGAATCGGCAAATTCACGCCGAAAGGCAAGTCCAGCGCGGCCATTTTTTTGATCTCGACCTGGCAGTTTTCCGTTTCACCCGAAGACGTTTCGATGATGCCCAAGCCCCCCGCGCGTGACACGGCCGAGGCCAGCTGCGTGCGCGCGATCCAGCCCATGGGCGCCTGCACGATGGGGTAACGGGCGCCGGTGTGGGCGAGGACGCGGTTGGTGTGGTGGGCGGGCAAGGTCATGAATCTCCAATTGATAATAGGGTGCGTTGCATTTCAGTTCTGACATTCATTCTCGGAGATATTCATGGCCAAAGCTGTCGCCCACAACACCCCGTTCAATTGGCAAGACCCCTTCTTGCTGGACACCCAACTCAGCGACGACGAACGCGCCATTCGCGACGCCACCGCTGCTTATTGCCAGGACAAGCTGTTGCCGCGCGTGACACTGGCGTTTCGTGAAGGCAGCACCGATGTGGCCATCTTCCGTGAGATGGGTGAATTGGGTCTCCTGGGGCCGACCATTCCCGAGACCTATGGCGGCCCGGGTCTGAACTATGTTGCGTATGGCCTGATCGCCCGCGAAGTGGAGCGCGTTGACAGTGGTTACCGCTCCATGATGAGCGTGCAAAGTTCGCTGGTGATGGTGCCAATTTTCGAATTTGGCACGGAAGACCAGCGCCAAAAATACCTGCCCAAACTGGCCACGGGTGAGTGGATCGGCTGTTTTGGGCTGACCGAGCCGGACCACGGCTCCGACCCGAATTCCATGGCCACGCGGGCGCAGAAGGTCGTTGGTGGCTACAAGCTCAGCGGCAGCAAGATGTGGATCTCGAACTCGCCGATTGCCGACGTGTTTGTCGTTTGGGCGAAGGAAGTTTCAGAAGGCGGACAGGTCGGACCGATTCGCGGCTTCATCCTGGAGAAGGGAGCGAAAGGCCTGACGGCGCCCGCGATTCACGGCAAGGTGGGGCTGCGCGCTTCGATCACCGGTGAGATCGTCATGGACGGCGTGTTTTGCCCGGAAGAAAACGCCTTCCCCGAAGTGCAAGGTTTGAAGGGCCCCTTCACCTGCCTGAACTCGGCCCGTTACGGCATTGCCTGGGGCGCCTTGGGCGCGGCAGAAGACTGCTGGCTGCGCGCGCGCCAATACACGCTGGACCGCAAACAGTTCGGCCGCCCGCTGGCAGCGAACCAACTGATCCAGAAAAAACTCGCCGACATGCAAACCGAAATCGCGCTCGGCCTGCAAGGCTGCCTGCGCCTGGGGCGCATGAAAGACGAGGGCACGGCCTCGGTGGAGATCACATCGATTTTGAAGCGCAACTCCTGCGGCAAAGCGCTGGACATCGCCCGCCTGGCGCGCGACATGATGGGCGGCAACGGCATCTCCGACGAATTCGGCGTGGCGCGGCATTTGGTCAACCTGGAAGTGGTCAACACCTACGAAGGCACCCACGACATCCATGCGCTGATTCTTGGCCGGGCGCAGACTGGCATCGCCGCGTTTGCGAATTAAGACCCCCACGTTCGCCCACTTCGTGTGGCTCTCTGCCCCCCGTGAGGGCTAATTTTTCTTGGGGCGGCCCGGCGAAAAATTGGCGACCCCCACGTTCGCCCACAGGGTGGGGCGCGTCAGATTTTTTGTCGGCTCCAGGCCACCAGGCAGGCCAGCGCGACCGCTGCATGCAAAGCGACATTGCCAAAGATCACGGCAGCGGCGACCCCTTGGGCGCCCGCAATGCCCTGAATGACGGCTTCCACTGCGTTGAACACCGCCATGGACAGCAGAAATGGGCGCAGGACGCGTCCATCCGACTCGTTGCGCATCAGGAAAATCACCAGGCCGTAGCCCAGCAGCGTGGCCGCGTAGCCCCGGGCGATCAGCTGCCCGCCCGCGTCGAGTTGTACACCGAACTGGGCGAACAACTGCGCCGGCGCGGCCAGCGCCGCGACGCCAAACGGGAAAGTCAGCACAGCATTGATGATGAACAGCATCTTGGCCATAGGTTTGTCTCCAGGTTGCAGGTGTTGATGAACCATCTGCATTATGGCTTTGGGCGCGATCTGGATGCAAGGCGGATGGGTGGGCGCCCTGGCGCCCGGCGTGATGGGCCCCTGCTGTGACGGCGCACGCTTTTATGCGTCAGTTGCATGGACTCTAGCGGGCGCCCAACACGGTGCGACCGCGCCCATCCGGGCGGCACGCAGCGCGCAGTTGCGCTGGGGCGGCTTGCCACACCGTGATAATTGGAATCTGCCCCAATTTTTCGGAGAAGATTTCAAAATGACGATCAAGCCCGGTGCGCTGGACCACCTCAAAGTCCTCGACCTCTCTCGCGTGCTCGCGGGCCCCTACTGCGCGCAGATGCTGGCTGACTTGGGCGCCGACGTGATCAAGGTCGAGCGCCCGAATGAGGGCGACGACACCCGCAAATGGGGCCCGCCCTTTATGCCCGACGCCGACGGCCAGCCGACGCCACACGCCACCTATTTCCATTGCACCAACCGCAACAAACGCGCCATCACCGTCGATATCGCCCGGCCCGAAGGCCAGGCCATCATCAAACAAATCGCCGAACAAAGCGACATCGTCGTGGAGAACTTCAAGGCGGGTGGTCTTAAACACTACGGGCTGGATTACGAGAGCCTCAAAGCCATCAACCCGCGCCTGATCTATTGCTCGGTCACCGGTTTCGGCCAGGACGGCCCTTACGCGCCGCGCGCCGGGTACGACCTGATGATCCAGGCCATGAGCGGCATGATGAGCATCACCGGCCATCCGGATGAGGTGCCTGGCGGCGGCCCGCTGCGTGTCGGCGTGGCGATCACGGATTTGTTCACCGGTGTCTTCGCCTGCAGTTCGATTCTGGCCGCGCTCGAAGTGCGGCACCAAACCGGCAAAGGCCAACACATCGACATGGCCCTGCTCGATTGCGGCATGGCCATGCTGGCCAATCAGGCGATTGGTTACCTCAACACCGGCGCTGTGCCCACGCGCCAGGGCAACACGCACCCGAGCCTCGCGCCTTACCAAAACTTCCCCACCAGCGACGGCCAGATGCTGCTGGCGATTGGCAACGACGGCCAGTTTGCAAGGTTCTGTGAAGCGGCTGGCAAACCGGAGTGGGCACAAGACGCGCGCTTCAAAGGTGTGGCGC
>JANNYX010000391.1:0-9706 GCA_031410295.1 Rhodoferax sp. | reverse complement strand
TTGTGCCATCAAGCATGCAACACTACACTAGCTGCGCAGGGAATGCCATGAACGGCGATTGCGTGTTGATCACCCGCTTGATCACCGGCCCGGCCCGCTAGATGGCGCTTGAAATCCAGGTCAGGAGCCTGCGCGCCGCCGGTCGAGTGTTGCTGCAAGACCTGAGCCTGCAGGTTCCGCCCGGCGCGATCCACACCGTGATGGGCGCCAGCGGCTCCGGCAAGTCGAGTCTGCTGGCCGCGGTATGCGGCACGTTGGCTGAAGGTTTGGTGTTCGAAGGCGAGATCTCGCTTGACGGCCAGCGTATCGAGCACCTGCCCACCGAGCGCCGGAGTGTCGGCATCCTGTTCCAGGAAGACCTCTTGTTTGCCCATATGACGGTGCGCGAAAACCTGCTCTTTGCGGTACCGCCCACCACCCGGGCCAACCGGGCCAACCGGGCCTCCCGGTCCGCCCGTGCGCTGCGTGAGGAGAAAGTGCGCCAGGGCCTGGCCGATCTGGAAATGCAGGACTTTGCCGAGGCCGACCCGGCCACCCTCTCGGGCGGTCAACGCGCGCGCGTGTCGCTGATGCGCGCGCTGTTGGCCGAGCCCAAAGCCTTGCTGCTCGATGAGCCCTTCTCCAAACTCGACGTGGCCCTGCGCGAACGTTTGCGCGGCTTTGTCTTCGCGCTGGTGACAGGGCGCAATCTGCCGGTGCTGCTGGTCACCCACGACGACGCCGACATCGCCGATACCCGCCGCGTCACGCGCCTTGCGCCGCCCTTGGCCGTGCCTGCCTGAAGAGCGTCACCGATGCTGGACAAAGCCGCCACCGACCTCATCCGCCCCGCCGTCAACAACCTTGCGCGGGCACTGCACGCTGCGGGCGTGAGCGCCAACCAGGTCACCTTCGCGGCTTTCGGTTTTGGCATGCTTGCTGCATATTTGGTAGCAAACAACGCATATATTGCGTCGGCCTTCGTCATTGTTTTTTCAAGAATCCTGGATGCGCTCGATGGCGCCGTGGCGCGGCTTGACGGGCCTACAGACGCTGGCGGTTTTCTTGACATCTCACTGGACTTCATTTTTTACGCCAGCATCCCGCTGGCTTTCGCCTTGGCCAACCCGCTGCAAAACGCCTTGCCAGGCACCGTCTTGCTGGCGGCCTTCATGGGCACGGGCACCAGCTTTTTGGCATTTGCCACCCTCGCCGCCAAACGCGGCCTGCACAGCGCGGCCTACCCCAACAAGTCGTTTTATTTCCTGGGCGGTTTGACCGAAGCCACCGAAACCCTGGCGTGTTTTCTGGCCATGTGCCTGTGGCCGCAGTATTTTCCGGAACTGGCCTACGGCTTCGCCGTGTTGTGCGCCATCACCATTGGCACCCGCATCGTCGGCGGATTCTTGATGCTGCAACGGGCCGACCGCGCCCCCAAACCATGATCCGCCACCTGGTCCTGGCGGGGGTCGGCCCCGGGCACTTCCGTTTTTTGCAAGGCCTGCTGAAAAAGCGCAGCGCCGACATCGCCATCACCGTCATCACGCGACAGCTTCGCACCATCGCGCCCGCAGCGTTGTTGCGCGCCGTGGCCGGGCGACAGCCGCTGGACGAATGCGGCGAGCTGATCGCGCCGCTGCTGCGCCAGGTCAATGTGAATTGGCTTGATCACCAGGTGCAGGCGCTTGACCCGGCCGCCTGCGTGCTGCTGATGGACGACGGCCGCGAATTGCGCTTTGACTGGCTCAGCCTCGAGCCTGAACCCGCGCACGTGCGAGAGTTCATTGAGCGCGACCTGCCCGGCGCGCGTGCCAACGGCCTGTTCCTGCGCCCGCTGGAGGCGTTTTGCAAACTCTGGCCGCGCGTTGCCGAAATGGCGGCGCTACGCCCGCTGCGTGTCGCCGTGATTTGTGGTGGCGCGGGTGGGCCGGCAGCCACTGTGCCCGCCACTGTGCCCGTCGCTTTGCCCGCCGCTTTGCCCGCAGCTGTAACCGCTGGTGATTGGCCGCAGGAAAAATTCGCCATCGAATTGGCGCTGGCCGTGCGGCAGGCCTTCAAGGGGTCCGCCGTCACCTTGATCACCGGCGGGCCGCCGCTTGCCGCGCAAACCAGCCCGGCTTTGCAAAGGGCCATTCAGCAGGCCCTCAAACGCTGTCAAGTCACAGTATTGACGGACGCTGCGATCAAGTTGCAAAGCGGTGAAGTGATGTTGCAAAGCGGCGCGCGTCTGGCCTGCGACGTGCCGCTCCTGGCGGTGCAGGCGCAGCCGCACGCGTTGTTGGCGGGCAGTGGCCTGGCCTTGAACGACGCCGGCGACATCGATCTGGATGGCGCGCAGCGTTCCACCAGCCACACCCCTATATTGGCCTGTGACAGCAGCGCGCCCGCTGCGCGGCGTTTGGCGGTCAGCCTGCAGGCGGTGGCGGACGGCAAGACCCAAGTCGCGCCACGTCATGCGTTGGCGCCAGGGCGCGGGCAAGGCCATGGCGCAGGTGCAGTCTCAAGCGCACAAATTTTGCGCTGCGGCAACGGCCAATGGATCGTGTCCTTTGGCCCTTGGGCTTGGCGAAGCCGTCTCCTGGGCGCAGTTATTGAATGGGCCGCAGAACGATAAATCATATCTGACTAGATGTTCAATGGATTTTAACCATTAAGGCCGTCGAATAATATGCATAATATGCTACTATATTTATATCGAAATTGACTTATATTTAAACTATTTTATATATAATTTATAATTTTAACGAGTATTTGAATGTGTAATTAACGTCCTTATTGGCCCAGCTTTTGGCACGCCCTTGCCGTCGCTTGGTCCATATCAAAGGACCCAAGCGCCGCGGCTTCGTGTAATCTTGCGATGGCCTCTCCCAAGCAAACCCTTCGAGCCCACCACCATGTCTACCAACACCCCCAGTTCGTCCCGTCCAGCGGGAGACGCAAGCCCTGTTCGGCGCATCGACTATTTGCTCGCCCACTATGGCGAGAGCCACCAGAACCCGAGCAATGAGTTGATCCATTTCATCGCCATTCCGATGATCGTTTTCAGTTTGATCGGTGTGCTGCATTGGCTTCACCCCAACCTGGCGCTGATCGCCATCGCCGCCAGCATCGTTTATTACGCGCGGCTGTCGACACTTTTCATGGTCGTCATGACACTCGCCGCGGCCTTGAGCCTCTACGTCGCTGGCCTGCTGGGCGATGCCTTGCTGCCGGTGTCGGTGGCCATCTTCGTGCTGTCGTGGATTTTCCAGTTCATCGGCCACAGGATCGAAGGCAAGAAGCCTTCGTTTTTTGAAGACCTGCAATATCTGCTGATCGGGCCGTTGTTCGTCTTGTCCAGGCTGTTTATCAAGCTTGGCGTGAAGTGGTAGCCCGGGCCGCTTTGGGCCGGTAAGCCACGTCGGGCGCCTGGGTCGTCAGAGACATGCCGCTGTGGCTCCTTCCATTTCTAAATCATTGGTGTAGTAGGCGCACCGACGACGACATTGCTCCAGCACGGCTAGGAGGTGCAACACCCTACAGTAATGATTTAGAAATGGAATCAGGCAGCAGGTGAAGGCTGGCGGAAATACCGCCGCACCACGTGTTCGGCGACACAGGCCGGGCGCGCCACCCCTTCAATCTCAAACGTGACCGACCAGGTCATCTGGATGCCGTTGTCAACGTCATCGAGCTGCGCCAGCACGAAGCGCCCGCGCACGCGGCTGCCCGCGGGCACCGGGTGGGTGAAGCGGACTTTGTTCAGGCCGTAGTTGACGCCAACGTCGCAAAACGGAATGTCGATGTCGTCCAGGTAAAACTTGCCCAAGAGCGACAAAGTCAAAAAGCCGTGGGCGATCGTTCCACCAAACGGCGACTCTTTTTTCGAGCGCGCCGTGTCCACGTGGATCCACTGAAAGTCGCCCGTGGCTTTGGCAAACAGATCAATGCGCTCCTGCGTCACGTCGACCCAGTCGGTGACGACGGCTTCATGGCCGACCTGGGCGCGAAGTTTTTCAAGGCTACTCAAATCGGCGCAGGGCATGGCGGGATCCTGGTGGTTGGGAATGCGGCAGCGAGCGCGTCTACGACTTGGCAAACAGCGCCGCCGCTTGATCGCGCAGCGCCCGCTTGACCAGTTTGCCGTTGGCATTGCGCGGCAAGGGCGCGTCAGACAGCGTGAAACTCTCGGGCACTTTGTAGTCGGAGAGTCGTGCGGCGCAATGCGCGGTTAAGGCCTCGGCTGTCACACCGGGCTCGCGCAAGGCAACAAAGGCGTGCACCCGCTCGCCCAGCACCGGGCAGGGTTTGGCCACCACGGCGCACTCCAGCACACCTGGATGCGCGTGCAGGGCGTTCTCGACTTCGATGGTGTAGATCTTGTAGCCGCCGCGGTTGATCATGTCCTTCTTGCGGTCAAGCACCTTCACATAACCGTCGGCATCGATGGCGCCGATGTCCCCCGAATGCCAGAAACCGCCCGTGAGGTTGCTTGCCGTCGCGGCAGCGTTGCCCCAATAATTCCTGACCACCATCGGGCCCTTGATCCAGATCTCGCCGAGCTGGCCGTGCGGCACTTCGTGCCCATCGTCATCCATCACCACTATTTCTGCGCAGGCCAGCGTGCGCCCCACGGTGTCGCTGTGGCCGGCGGTCTCCCCCTGGGGCATCAGGGTGGCGGGCGAGGTGGTCTCGGTGGCGCCATAACAGTTCATCAACACCAGGCCGGGCAATTGCACGGCCAGCCGGGCAATCGTCGCCACCGGCATCGGCGCACCGCCATAGGCGCCAACGCGCCAGGGTGACAAATCGTGGTCGTTGAAGTCCGCCTGCAACAGGCACAGGTTGTACATGGCCGGCACCATCAGGGTGTGGGTCATGCGTTCCCGCGCGGCCAGACGCAGAAAGTCGGCCGCCTTAAACGCGGGCATGATCACCAGCTTGCCGGCGCAATGGGCCAGCGTGGCCACCAATGCCACCAGGCCAGTGACGTGGCTCAACGGCACGGCGGCAATACAAACGTCTTCTGTGCCCAGGCCCATCCCCACCTGGTAATGCAGCACCGAATGGGCAACGCCCAGGTGCGTCAGCGTCGCGCCCTTGGGGTTGCCGGTGGTGCCAGAGGTGTACATGATGGTGGCGACATCTTCTTCCAGCACGGCAACCGGGGGCTCTTGCGCAGCCTCGCCCAGCAAGCTGTGGAATTCTTCCGATCCCGGGCACGGGCCAATCGATACCCGGGAACGAACCGAAGGGATGTCGGCCGGGCGGGGCAGGCGATCCGCCAGATCCGCGTCGTGAACCACCAGGCAGGCGCCGCAATCGTTGATCATGTAAGCTAGGCCCGGCGTTTGCTCGCGGATGCTGATCGGCACCGAAATGGCGCCCAGGCGCGCAATGGCAAACAAGGCGATGACAAACTCGTTGCAGTTGCCCACCAGCAGGGCGACACGATCGCCACAACACACACCGCGCTTGGCCAGGCTGATTGCCAGTTGCGAAGCGGCGCTTTCAACCTCGCGCCAGCCCAGGCGCTGGTCGCCACACACCAGGGCTTCGCGCTCTGGGTGCAGCTGCGCGGCGTGATCAAGCAAGGCATACAGGCTGCGCGGGCGCTCGGCAAAACAGCGCACGACGCGGTCGCCAAAATGCGCTTCAGCCCGGGTTGCGGGCCAGGCATCGTTCCATGCCTTCATGCGGCCTCCGGAATTGGCAGATCGAGCAACAACCAGATGGCGGCCTTCTGCCAATGCAGACCGGGGCGCAGCGTGGCATAGACGCCACCCGCCAACGCTTCGGGTGCTACAAATTTAAGTGCACGCAAAGCAGGAATTTCATAACGCTGCACCGGACCTGGCACAACCCGGTTAAGCACAGCGCGCACGGCCTCGGCGCTGAGCATTTTCTCCAGCACTGCGAAGGCGGCGGCGTCCCTGGCAACCAGGGTCAAATCGAGCACGTCGCCCTTGTCACCGGCCCGCCCCGACGCGATGTCTGCGACTCTCACGACGCGCTCCATTCAATTTCGGGTCGAACCAGGCTGGCAGCAATGAAGCCATCAAGTACTTCGATGCGGGCACGGCGCTCGCTGCGCACACTGCAGCCGCCGGCCGGACCAGAAAGTGTCATGGCATAAATCTCGTCTTCAATGGTTTGCGCCTGCTCCAGGTCTGCGCAACGCGCTGAGACATGCACACGCAGCTCCGCCGGCGCCGATGCGCTGGCTTTTGAGGCTGCCCGCAAGATGGAATTGACACCCACCAAATCGATGGCAATGTCGTCGTCAAGCCAGGCGCAGAGGCGCAACCTCAGCGCTTCAGCAGTGCGTTGCGCACGTGCCAGAGCACCGGTGCCGGCGTAAGCAATTTCAGCGTCGGCGATGAAGCCGGGCAGTTCCAGGAACCCGGCCACTTTGAGCGTGGGCGGGGGCCCAAGCGACCGCGCGCCAGACATGCGCACCCGGTTCACGCCAATTTGCTCAAAACGGATGCCGGTGAAATCAAGCACCAAGTCTGGGGTTGCGTAACGCGCCGGGTCATGCACTTCATAGAGCAGTTGCAAAGTACAGGTCTCGGGTGTCAAGACGCCGGGGGCGCCGTCAAGCAGGCTGATTTCAGCTGTGCCGTCGGCGTAGACATGCGCCAGGGGGTAACCCAATTGCGCGTAGTCGCTGGCGCTCAATAAATGGCCGCCAACCGGGTCAAAATTCCCGCCCGTCAACTGACCAGCACATTCCAGCAGGTGCCCCACCGCGATGGCACCTGCCAACGCCGAAGGGTGGGATTGCAGCCGGCGAAAGGCCGGCGCCGCAAACAAGGCTGAATCGGCGACACGGCCAGTCACGACCACATCGGCGCCCTGCTCCAGCGCGTCTGACAGCGCGCGGCTGCCAAGGTAGGCATGGGCACCGAGCAAAGTACCCTGCAGCGGGCGCGTCCACGCGATGTGCTCGCGCAAATGCATCACATCGTCGCCATGGACGGCCGCCACCCGCAGGCTACGGCATCCAAGCTCGGCGCCAAGTTTCGCGATGGCCTGCCCGGCCGACCGCGGATTGGCAGCGCCCAGGTTCGACACTACGCGGCATTGATTGGATCGCGCCACCGGCAACAGGGGCGTTAGCCGACGACGCAGCCGTGGATCAAAACCGGCGCCTGGGTTCTCTGCGCGCGCCTTCAATGCGGGCAACAAAGTGCGTTCGGCCAAACATTCCAGCACCACGGTGTCGACCTTCCCGGATGCTGCAAGCAAGACCGCGGGTTCTATCCGGTCACCGGAAAAACCAGCGCCGGCGCCAATGCTGCAAATCGCTTCTGCTGCCAAAGCCATGAAATTACAGACCCATGTAAGACCGCCGCACATCGGGGTCGCGCAGCAATTCTTCGCCAGATGCCATTTTTAAAATGCGCCCGTGCTCGATGATGCAGCCGCGCTGGCACAAGCGCAACGCATTGCCAACATTTTGCTCGACCAACAGCACAGAGAGGCCCTTGGTTTTGACCAGCTCGCTGACCATCTCAAAGACTTTGTCCACCATGATCGGGGCCAGCCCAAGCGACGGTTCATCGAGCATCAGCAATTTTGGCCGAGCCATCATGGCGCGCGCCACGGCGCACATTTGACGCTCGCCGCCAGACAGCCGACCGGCCAACTGGGTGCGGCGCTCAGCCAGTATCGGGAACAGTCGCATCACCTCATCCAGCGATTCGGCCAGATGGGCGCGGGCGCCCGGGTGAAAGGCGCCAAGCTCCAGGTTTTCCAGCACGGTCATGAACGGGAACAGGCGCCCTCCTTCGGGCACCATTACCAAACCGAGTTCGGCCGCTCTGTGCGCAGGTATCTGGGTGATCTCCTGACCATCAAAGTTCACGCGGCCTGAAAACGCGCGCAGGTGTCCGGCAATCGTCAACAACAAGGTCGTTTTTCCAGCGCCATTGGCGCCAACCACCGAGACTATTTCACCGCGCCCGATTTCGAGTGTGATGTCATCCAGCACTGGCAGCTCGCCGTAACCAGAGCACAACGCGATGACGCCAAGGATCGCGCTCATTGGTGCCCCTCACCAAGGTAAGCCTTGATCACTTCCGGAGAACTGAGAATTTGATCGGCCGTGCCTTCTGCAATCATGCGCCCGCGATCCAGCACCACCACCCGTTCAGAAAAAGCACGCACCACCTTGAGGTTGTGTTCGATGATCAGAAAAGTCAATCCTGTCGCGTGCAGGCCTTGCAGCAACTCGATGGCTTGGCCAACTTCACTCTGGTTCAGGCCGGCCATTACCTCATCCAGCAGCACGATTTCAGGCTCAAGCGCCAAGGCCCGCGCTACCTCCAGGCGGCGACGTTCGCTCAACGTCAGGTCACCGGCGCGGCGGGCCGCATGGTGGGCAAGTCCGACTTTTTCCAGCACGGCCATGGCCTTGTCGCGCGCAGTACCAAGCCCGGCATGGCGCATGAAGGCGCCAATCATGACGTTTTCCAGGGCATTCAAGGCAATCAGTGGTTTGGCGATCTGAAACGTTCGGCCCATGCCCAACTGCGCGCGTGCGTGGGGCGCCAGGCTGTTGATTTTTTCGCCCCGCAAGCGCACTTCACCCGAGCTTGGCGCCAACTGGCCGGTCAGCAGGTTGAAAAACGTGGTTTTGCCCGCGCCATTGGGGCCAATGATGCTGACGATTTCGCCCTTGTTGACAGACAGGGTGACGTCGTCAACGGCCCGCAGACCCAAAAAATGTTTGCTGACACCTGTCACGCCGAGCAATGCGGAGCTCATTTGCGCGCCTCCCGTTTTCGCCGGTACCAGGCCAGCAGGTCGCTCCAGGCGCCAACAACGCCACGCTTCATGAACAAGGCGGCCAGCACCATCAACAAGCCGAGAATCGCCAGATTCAACCCCGGCAAAGCGCTGGCAAGTTCAGCACGCAGGAAATTTTCAAACGGGATGATCAGCGCAGCACCCAGCAATGGTCCGGCAATGGTGCCGATGCCGCCGATCAGCGCCAACAGGGCGAATTTCACGCCGACTTCGGGCAGCGTGAACAAGGTCGGCGGGTCGATGAAGCGCAAGTACATGGCAAACAACGTGCCGCCGACCGAGGTGAGGGCTGCGCTCAGGGCCATGCCTTTCAACTTGACTGCCAGCACATTGATGCCCGAGGCCCGTGCCGCGTCTTCGTCCTCCCGTACCGCCAGGAGGTAGTAGCCGAGGCGACTTCGCCGCAACACCACCGTGATGCCAATCACGATGGCCGCAAAAACGAACATCAGTAAGGCATATTGCCAGCGGTCCCTGAAAATCATGTTGGAGAAACCGGCTTTGAATGGGATCATGATGCCACGCGGACCGCCCGTGACTGAGTCGAAATGGTTGGCGATGACAAAGGCCACTTCGTTGAACGCCAAAGTTGCGATGGCAAAAAACGGCCCCCTCAGGCGAAAGGTTGGCCAGGAGATCAGCACTGCGACGAGCGCCGCAAAAATTGCGGCGGGAATCAGGGTCAACCAGGGCGACCAGTCAAAAGCGACATAGAGCCTTGCGCAAACATAGGCGCCAATGCCAAAAAACACACCATGGCCCAACGAAAACTGCCCGCCAAATCCGCCAATGATGTTCCAGGCAGCAGCCAGGCCGCCCATCAGGTAAGTGAATGCGATGATGTTGAGCCAGTGCGCGTCCTGCATGAGCAGCACAAAAGGCAGGAATGCCAGCGCCATGGTGGCCAAGTACTTCAGCAAGGCCTCCTGACCCG
>JANNYX010000390.1:0-3822 GCA_031410295.1 Rhodoferax sp. | reverse complement strand
TCGCAGCGGATGCCGCCGGTGCAGAACATCGCCACCTTTGGTTTTTTGCCGACCTGCCCGGTTGTGCCCGGCACGTTGCCGCGCAACTGCACTGCACCATCGCGCGTCTGCAAGGCGCCGCCACTGATTTCCTGCGCCGCCACCCAATCCGGCAAATCGGCAAAGGTCTTGAGGTGCGGGTCAAGTGCGCCCTTGAACGTGCCGATACCCACTTCATAGTCGTTGCGGGTGTCGATCAACACCACCTCGGGATCGCTGATCAACGCGTTCCAGTCCCGCGGCTTGACGTAATTGCCGGCCATCACCGTCGGGCTGACACCCGGCACGCCCAGCGTGACGATCTCCTTCTTGACGCGCACTTTCATGCGCAGAAACGGCATCTCCTGCGCCCAGGACGCCTTATGCGCCAGGTCAGCCAGACGCGTGTCGGCACGCAAATGCGCCAGCACGGCGTGCACCCTGCCCGGCAAACCCGAAATCGTGCCATTGATGCCCTCGGTGGCCAGCAGCAGCGTGCCTTTGACGCCATTCGCGTCGCAAACAGCCTGCAGCGGCTCTTTCAATTCCGCGCAGTCGGGCAACGCGACAAATTTGTACAGCGCGGCTGTCAGGTAGCGCAACGGCGCGGGGCTTGGTGGAGGCTCGGGAATCATGGGTGGAATTGTCCACTTTTGCCAAGACTTCTCCGAACCCGAGCGACACGCTTCAGGCGAGGTTGATCAGACCTATAGAAGATGCCGTGACGATCGGTCGGTACGGTCCGTACGGTCTGGCATTGGCCGGGACAAAATGCGACTTCCCTACGGCTTTTCACGCAACATCACCAACAGATCCAACGCTTGTGGCTCCGGTGTACCCAGCACCGTAAGAATGGTGTGTGCCTGGCCGCGATGGTGGGTTTGGTGATTGAACAGGTGAGCGAGAAGATCTCCCAGCGGGTTATGCTGCGGTACTCCGCTTGTCGTCGAATAGTGCAACTCTTTGCCGAAATCGATGTCTGACAGGCCGTCAACATACTGGACTATTTGTTGGTCTTCTTCCCGTCGCGCGAGTTCCAGCGACGGCAAGTCTTCAAACAGGATCGCATTGACCGTTTTTGGTGGATCGCCCATCCCCGTGAATCGGCGCATCCATATCCGGTCAGTGGCCAGCAAGTGATTGAGCGTGCCATGGAGGCTGCCGAAGAAGGCTCCGACGTCTTGCCGGTACGACGCCTCGGGCAGGCCGCGAGCCATCGCGTACAGGCGCGTGTTGGCCCATGCGTTGTATTTGGCCATTTTTTGAAAATGAGATTTCATTGCTTTCGCTCCCTTGAAAAGTAAAGGCTATTTGGCGGCTTGGGAAGATTCCTGATGGCAACTTCAATACAGATTCTCAAACCCGACTCGCCACGAAGGAACAGCCGGTTGCCAGTTGAACTCGCGCTTGGCCTTGACGTTGGACGCGCCGCGCTGCTCATTCATGTAGTAAACCCGCATGTCGCCAAGCTTCTGCCGGGCCTCGTGCTCGTCCATGTGGCCGGGCGGGGGCGCATTGAGCAGCTTTGCAGCGAACGGCAGCCATTCGCTCAATCGAACTGGCGCGTCATCCACGATGTTGTAGATGCCGCTGGCCTAGTGCGCCAGAACTTTGACCGTGGCCGCAGCAGCATCATCCAGATTGATGAACGAATAAGTCCCGGCACCAGAGCCCACAATCGGCATGGCGCCCTTGCGAATTGCCGTTGGAATGGAGCCTTGCGGGTCGTAACTGGTTCCAGGACCGTAGAACCACCCGTAACGAAGGACCGTACCGGACATTTGGCCGGCGTCCAGTGTCTGACGTTCGAGCGACGCGATGGCTTGCGCCAACGGTTGAACCCCGGCCGGCGCATCAAGATAAAGCGGCGTATCTTCGTCGGTAAGGCCATGGCCGAATGGCGAACACATGAACGAAATACGTTGTGCGATGAATCGTCGTACACCCGCAGCGCGCGCAGCAGCGATGAGATTGCGCGTCCCGTCGATGCGCACGCGGATCGTTTCCGCATATGGGTCGCCGTTCTTGGTTCCAAACGCCGTAAGCTGGTGCAAGACGGCCTCTGCTTCAGATTCTGCGACCAGCCGGGCGAGACTTGCTTCGTCGTAGACATCGGCAACCACCGGCACCGCGCCCATTTGCTCTAGTTGCGAAGCGCGATCTGGGGAGCGGGCGAGCGCGACGACTTTGTGTCCTGCGTTCACCAGCAAAGGCACGAGCACGCGCCCGATTGCACCCGTCCCGCCGGCGATAAATAGGTTCATGAATGCCTCAATTCCTGTGGACGCCGCCTCCACGATCAGTGCGCATTTTCTGCAACCAGGCGCTCGGTCGCGGCATCGGGTTTTTCGCCGGCTTTGTCAGTCACAGTGGCAACTCGCGGACGAAGCCCGGTCATTCCAGGTATCCCCCATGTATTTGATGAGAAGCCCCTTGCTGCCGCCGTGCCATTCTTTCGATGCGCCACCGCCTTGCATGTGCTCCCACACGCGAAGGTGGCACCTGGCGTCGACTTTCGCCGACGACGCCACATCGTTCCAGGTCGGTGATTCTCGCCAAGTCGTGCTACCAAGGTCGGCCCGCGCGAAGCTCACCCGGTCACCATGCGGCAGTCGCATGCGTGCCCCCTGCATGTCACGGTGTTCCCACAACGTGCACTGACCCGTTGGCCGTGGCCCCACGGTCAGTTCCGCCACACTGTTGCCCGCCGCCAGCAGGCCCATCGCAATCAAGAAGACGTGTTTCATGAGAACCTCCATTTGGCATTTAAAAAGTCCTGTCAACTGGCTGACTTTCCCGGTTGCGCGACGCTTCTTTTTAAAAATTCATGCCTTAACTGAGTGCGCCGCACAGGCAAACTTTACTGATTTTGGGCGCCGTTGCAAAGAAATTCCTACCCAATTTTGCTGAGTATTTCAGCCACGGGCTGATCAAATAGCCAGCACCCTCGCCATGTCCGGCTTTTGCAGCCAGGCGGCAAACTCGTCGGCCAATTGTTGGCTGGCGGACGCTGCCGTGGTCCAGGCTTTCACGCGACCGGCCAGGTCGTTGCCGTAACGGACAAAATCATTGCGGTCCGGTAATTTGGCGTTGGGCAGGGTCTTGACCCAATCCGGGTTGGGCGCGAGCAGCAGCATGGTGTCCAGGTGGCGCGTGGCCTTGTGGCGCCACTTCAAACCTTTGTCGAGCCTGCCCGGCACGACCGACTGCTGAAAATGCGGGTACACCACAAGCCTTGAAGATTTTTGGGCTGAGGCCGTCGAGTCATATGAATTGTTAGCTATATTATTAGTAGCATCTGTGTAATTCAAATGCAGGTGGTAGTCGGTGATGCCGCCGTCCCAGTAAGCGCCGGGCGGTCCGCCGGGGATGTCGTGCACCGCCTGCAGCACAAACGGGATGCTGCCGCTGGCCTGCATGGCCGGCGCCAGGTTGGTGGTGGTCAGCGGCACCGTGCGGATGTGGAAGTCGTGCAGCGGTAACGGCAAGGGCTCGCGCGGGTCGGAGAACACCACCCGCTGCAGCCAGCGGCCCAGCGCCTGGCGGCGCGCGAGGTTGCTGGTGAAGGCTGCGGCATAACCCAGCGGCGTGCGCACCCGGCCCTCGCGCCCCAGCAACACGCCATGGCCGCGGCTGGTGAACACATGCAGGCGGTAGCGCGCATGGCCCAGCAGCTGGGCCTCTCGCCCGCCGAACTGCCGGGCCAGCAGGTCGACAAACACCCGGCTGACCTCGGCCGCGCTGGGCCAGGCGCCATCGGGCACGTTGAACTGCTGGTGGATGTAGCCCTGGGCCAGATCGGCC